>NZ_VATN01000001.1:165313-269031 GCF_005781105.1 Escherichia sp. E2586 | reverse complement strand
TACAGAGTCAAGCATTTTTTTGCTTTTCTCTGCCGGAATTCTCAGGAGAATTCCGCTGACCCGGCGGCGTGTTTGCCGTTGTTCCGTGTCAGTGGTGGCGCATTATAGGGAGTTATTCTGAGCTGACAAGAGGAAATTTAAAATAATTTTCCGAATGCGCAACATTCAACCAAATCAGCCTGAAACTGCCAGTTTTTCGAGCGTTTCGAAGCCGTAACGCTGTAAAACGGGCAATAATTGTTCAGCTTCTGGCGTCATTGCCATACAAAAGGCAATATTCGCATCGGCAGATTTCGCATCCGGAGCTTCATGTTCCAGCAGCCAGGCCGTTCGGCGGGCAATCGCTGCGCCAGAATCCACCAGCCGGGTTCCCTCTGGCAGCACCTTTAACAGTTCTTCTTGAAGTAGAGGAAAATGGGTGCAACCCAGAACAACGGTATCTGGCGGCTCTTTCATTCTTAACCACGGGCGCAAGATACGTTTTAGCGCATCCAGAGAGATTTCTTCGCCATGCAACTTCGCTTCAGCCAGCTCAACCATTTCTGCCGAGCCCAGCATCTCTATCTGACATTCATTAGCGAAACGCGCGATTAGCTCGTGGGTATAAGAACGTTTTACCGTACCACGAGTTGCCAGCAATCCGACAATGCCATTAGCTGTCAGCCGTGCCGCTGGCTTAATTGCCGGAACGACACCGACAACCGGGAACGCAAACTTCTCGCGTAATGCAGGAAGTGAGACGGTACTGGCGGTGTTGCAAGCGACCACAGCCAGCGCAAGGGGATAACGCTCTTGCACCGCGGTGACAATTTCCACCACACGCTCAACAATAAACTCTTCGCTTTTTTCGCCATACGGGAAAGCGACGTTATCGAAAGCATAAATGTAATGGAGATCCGGTAAGAGATGCCGGATCTCGTCATAGACCGACAACCCACCGACGCCGGAATCAAACACCAGCACGGTGGGACGTGGTTCAGAAGGTGTAGCTGCCAGACAAGGTGTATTCCCGTCCTGCAGTTTGGTAGCCATAGACTGTCTCGTAATCTTTGTCGAACAGGTTGGCTATTTTACCACGAACTGTCAGGTGAGAGGTGACCGGATATGCAACCGCAAGATCCCACAAGCTCACACCGCCCATTTTCACAGTTTGATACGGCCAGGAGGAGTAATCCTTATCATAGCGAGAGCCTAAATACTGATAAGTAATACCCCAGTCGAAGTCATACAACTGCCAGTCGAGCTGGTATTTCACCTGCTGTTTAGCACGGCGTAACAACGGCGTGTCGGTAATTGCGTTACGGGCATCAACATAATCGTAACTCACAGTATGCGTCAGTGGTCCGGTATCAAAATTGGCGGTCGCCTCGACACCTTTAATCCGCGCTTTCCCTTCGTTGTAATATTTCAGGATATGGTCGTCATAATCGATTAAGTCACTAACATCGTTACGATATCCGGAAATACGCCAGTTCACTCCTGCTGTTAAGCCTTCAAACGCGCCTTCCCACTGTTTGCTTTTCTCAGGGTCCAGATCCGGATTACCGTAGAAGCCGTACAGTTGTCCAAGATTTGGTGCCTTATAAGATGTCCCGTAGGAAGCAATGAAGCGATAACCTTCGATGAACTCCCATCCGACGCTGGTTTGCCAGGTTCCATGACGACCAAACTGTGAGTTATCGTCGCTGCGTGCTGCGCCTTCAAAGGTAAAATCGCCAACTTGTTGCAGCCCGGTCAGATAGATACCGGTGTTACGTTGATCATATCCATCCTCAACGTAACCTGTACCCGGCGTCGTAGTCTGTTTCTGCCAGTCGACACCCGCACCAATACTACCGTGACCAACGATGACATTGTTTGCCCACTGGACGGTGTATTGCTTCATCTCATCGAGAGTCGCCGACGAATCATAACGACCATAATGCGGATCGTAGTTGTAATCTTTGCTATGGCTATAGCTGGAAATGAGTTGTGATTTAATCAGTTCGCCGTTATAGCGCAGCCCGGCGTCCCAACTTTGACTATAGAGTTTACGGGTATCGACCAATGGTGAACCTGGAGAATAATACGCGTCATAATTGGTCCGATTATCATAGCCATAGCCACGTACAAAGCCGCTCCAGGCATCGGTAAAATTATGTTCCAGCGCACCATAAAGCGTTTTACTTAAGAAACCATCGTTATCAGGCTGCGCTTGCATTCCTGTATTGCCGTAAGCGACAACATCATAACCATGGGTATAAGCGTAATCGCCCAACAGCGTTACCCGTGTCTTATCCCCCAGTTGTTGCTGCGTCGAGACATCGTAGTTCTGATAACTATGGCTTCCCCACCCCGCTGAAATTTCCGTTCCAGGTTCATCGCGCGTCGTGATGATATTCACCACCCCGCCTATTGCATCAGAACCATAAACGGCGGAGCGCGGCCCGCGGATATATTCGACACGCTGAACAAGTGCAATGGGGAATTGACTAAGATCGGCTGAACCACTCACCCCTGCCAGATTCAGGCGTACGCCATCAATTAACACCAACACATGACTGGCATTTGTGCCACGAATAAAAATAGAAGAAAGCTGACCTGAACCGCCATTTTGGGTGATATCCACGCCAGGGAGACGGCGCAGCACATCATTGACCGAGGTTGACTGCCAGCGGTCGATATCCTGACGCGTCACAACAGTAGTTGGCGCAAGCACAGTGCTGCGCGGCTGTTCAAAACGGTTAGCAGTAACGACGAGAGTATCCGGGCTGGTATCCTGTGCCCAAGCAGAAAAGGCTGTGACGGAACACGCCGTCAGCAGCGAAGCTTTTTTAATCATTGTAAAGCATCCACAATAGATGAAGGATGCCGCAGGTTTCATCAATATTACGCGATGATGAGAACCAGATGCGACGTTGGCCGGCAGGTCTTCGGGCTTGGAGGGGTATCTGAAGATACAAAGAGATGATGACTTCCCACCGGATGGCAGTGTCCGCATAACGCAATCATCGCACCTTTCCTTACCGCTGCGCGTCAGCTCCAGATTCGCACTGGATTCCCTATTAACTCACAGGACCGGCAAGTGGATGCTACAGGTTGTAACAAGTTACTGTCCAGACGTAGCTCACAAATAGGAATTCATCAAGATCTGGACATCTGATGAGCAATCCCTACAATCGCCGCGTACTTTAATTTTTCAGGATACATCATGACCCCCGAACACCTTCCAACAGAACAGTATGAAGCGCAGTTAGCCGAAAAAGTGGTACGTTTGCAAAGTATGATGGCACCGTTTTCTGACCTGGTTCCGGAAGTGTTTCGCTCGCCGGTCAGCCATTACCGGATGCGTGCAGAGTTCCGCATCTGGCACGATGGCGATGACCTGTACCACATCATTTTCGATCAACAAACCAAAAACCGTATCCGCGTGGATAGCTTCCCTGCCGCCAGTGAACTCATCAACCAGTTGATGACGGCGATGATTGCGGGTGTGCGTAATAATCCCGTTCTGCGCCACAAGTTGTTCCAGATTGATTACCTCACCACGCTGAGTAATCAGGCGGTGGTTTCTCTGCTGTACCATAAAAAGCTGGATGACGAATGGCGTCAGCAGGCGGAAGCCCTGCGCGATGCGTTGCGCGCGCAGAATCTGAATGTGCATCTGATTGGTCGGGCAACGAAAACCAAAATCGCGCTGGATCAAGATTACATCGACGAGCGTCTGCCGGTCGCCGGAAAAGAGATGATCTACCGTCAGGTGGAGAACAGTTTCACCCAGCCAAACGCGGCGATGAATATTCAGATGCTGGAATGGGCGCTGGACGTCACCAAAGGCTCAAAAGGCGATTTGCTGGAGCTGTACTGCGGCAACGGTAACTTTTCATTAGCACTGGCGCGCAATTTTGATCGGGTATTAGCCACCGAAATCGCCAAGCCGTCGGTCGCTGCCGCGCAATACAACATTGCCGCTAACCATATTGATAACGTACAAATTATCCGTATGGCGGCAGAAGAATTTACTCAGGCGATGAATGGTGTGCGCGAGTTTAACCGCCTGCAAGGGATCGACTTAAAGAGTTATCAGTGCGAAACCATTTTTGTCGACCCACCGCGCAGCGGTCTGGACAGTGAAACCGAGAAAATGGTGCAGGCGTATCCGCGTATTCTGTACATCTCCTGCAATCCGGAAACGCTGTGTAAGAATCTGGAAACATTAAGCCAGACGCACAAGGTCGAACGTCTGGCTCTGTTTGATCAGTTCCCCTACACGCACCATATGGAGTGCGGCGTATTACTGACCGCGAAGTAAAACCCATGCCGGATGCACCAGCATCCGGCATGTTACCGATTACTCAGCAACTTCCTGCTTACGGTTACGCATCTTCGCGCCAATCCAGAACACCATAATGACGGACAGCACAGCCGGGAAGAAGTTAGAACCGATATCCGGATATTCCGCACGAACCACAGTGCTATAAAGCAGAACGCCGAGAATAAAACAGGCAGCTGCCAGACCCGGCAAGCCGACCGGCATAGTGCGATTAAGATAACGTTGATGCAGGCAGTAAACCGTCAGCACCAGGGAAATAATCGGGAATACAGAAAATGGCACAATGGAGCTAAACAGCGCTGCGAAAGTACCATTAATCGATAAGCCAGCAACTAACGCCAGCAGCAGCGTACCTCTATCTTGATTTGCTTGTTTCATTACTCGTCCTTCACATTTCCCGGAATAATTGCGGTTTTCTCTTGTTCACGGCGATACCAGTAATAAGCCCCTTTCGAAATCATTCGCAGTTGCAGTACCAGTCGCTCTTCTAATTGCCGACGTTGTTCGACGCCGACATCCAACGCCTCGGCACCCGCACTGAAGACAATCGTCACCATTGCTTCGGCTTGCGCTTCAGTAAACGCGCGCGGCATATGGTTTTCGAGTTCAAGATAGTCCGCAAGTTCCGCAATGAAGTGCTGAATTTCACGCGCAACGGCGGCACGAAACGCGGCGGAGGTGCCGGAGCGTTCCCGCAATAATAACCGGAAGGCGTTAGGATTATTACCGATGAACTCCATAAATGTGGATACCGAGGTACGGATCACACTCCCGCCTTTAGCGATACGCTGACGCGCCTGGCGCATAAGCTGACGCAGCATCAAACCACTCTCGTCAACCATGGTCAGGCCAAGTTCGTCTACGTCGCGGAAATGCCGATAAAAAGAGGTGGGAGCAATGCCCGCTTCACGCGCCACTTCACGTAAACTCAGGCTGGCGAAGCTGCGTTCAGCACTTAATTGGCTAAATGCGGCTTCTACCAGCGAACGTCGGGTTTTTTCTTTTTGCTGCGCTCTTACGCCCATCACGATGTCTGAATCCTTGCCAAAAGTACTGCTGGCACTATACCAGAGAATGAACATACTGGATTGCTCCAGTGTTGTGAATGAACGGTAGCGCAATAAAACACATTTACTGCAACTCTTTGGCCGGTTCTTTTACAAACAATAACGCCAGCATCGACAGCAACGTGCCTCCGCCCAGATACCACGCCGGAGCCGTCAGACTATCCAGTAACACGATGGATTGCGTGGCGAAATATTGCGCAAAACCGCCGAAGATTGCTACACCAATGCTATAAACCAGCGCGAAGCCTAATGCCCGAATCCGTTTCGGCAATAGTTCGGAAATCAGCAACATTACCGGTACCCCACCAAGCGTGGTAAAGCTGACCATCACGAAAACTACCGTCAGCAACATGCCGGGGCTTGGGTAATTCACCAACAACCAGAATGACGGCCAGCTACAGATCAGCACCATCACACGGGAGATTAAAATCAGCTTTTTACGCCCGACCGAATCACATAGCATCCCCACCAACAGCGCGCCCACAAACGTAATTACCCCCGCCAGTAACATCGCTGCATGAGAATAGTGTTGAGGCATTGCCAGATACTTCGCCGCCCAGGTGCCATAGTAAAAGAGGGAAATATAGGTTGCTACCGTGCTACCGATAGCGAGTAAAACGCCGTTAATGATAATCGCTTTATGTTGCAGGAGCAGAGAGAACGCGCTTTCGCTGGCAGCAGCTTTTTTATTGTGTACAGGTTCAGGTACGTCATTTTCCAGGCTCAGACGCAACCAGCAACCGATCGGTGCTAATAACACGCCAATAAAAAATGGTACACGCCAGCCCCATTCTGCCATTACGGTTTCTGAACCTGTGGCAAACGGTAGCCAAGTGCTCAGACCTAAAGCGACAACACCACCAAAGGTCGTTGCCAGCCCCTGGGTCGCCAGCGACCAACTGCTGTAAAAACCGCGACGATTTGCCGGAGCTGATTCAACCAGTAAAGACATTGAGGCGCCGACTTCACCACCTGCCGCAACACCCTGAATCAGACGCGCCAGTACCAACGTCGCCGTTCCCCAATAGCCCGCCGTCGCATAGGTCGGCGCGATGCCGATCATCAGCGTACCGAGGCTCATCAGGGCAATGGTGAACACCATCGCGGGTTTGCGTCCGAAACGATCGGCCCAGGCCCCGACGATAATTCCACCAAGCGGGCGCATAAAAAAACTCACGCCAAACGTTGCAAATGCCAGTAACAGCGCGACATTGTGATCGGCACTGGGCGGGAAGAAAAGCGTACTGATATAGACCACAAAAAAGTTGTAAACGCCAAAATCAAAAAATTCGAGCGCATTGCCAAACGCCGAAGCAAAAATCACCCGCTTACCGCTGGGCTTTTTCTTCACAATCACGCTTCCATTTACGATCGCCGTCATTCCATGTTCCTTGCCAGAAAGTGTTGTTGTGTGTTGTTTTATTTATTGCAGCCAGGCTTCTACCAGTGCGCCCCAGTAGCTGCACGCCGGGACCAGACTTGCATCGTTGAAGTCGTAGCCCGGGTTATGCACCATGCAGGAACCTTCCCCGACATCGCCATTACCGAACAGCAAAAAAGCGCCTTTCGGCTGGGCTTCCAGCATGAAAGAGAAATCCTCACTGCCCATCAGGGGCTTGATGCCAAACTCGGCCCGATCTTCACCAAACGTTTTACACGCCACCTGCCAGGCGAAGCGCGCTATCTCCTCGTCATTTACTAATACCGGTGTACCGTTAACATGCGTAACCTCAGCCGTAGCGCCAAAGCTGGCAGCCTGGGCTTGCGCCAGAGCCGGAATACGGGTCAGAAGAAGTTGTCGGGTATCGCGGCTAAGAGAGCGGACGCTGATTTTCATCTCAGCACTGTCAGGAATGACGTTAGCCGCCTCTCCTGCAACAATGCTGCCAACGGTAATTACCGCCGCTTCCAGCGGATCGACATTGCGCGACACAATGCTTTGTAATGCGGTGGTGATATGTGCCGCGACCAGCACCGGATCGATGGCTTTGTGCGGGATCGCACCGTGTCCGCCACAACCACGAACCGTAATATGGAACTGATCCATTGACGCCATTAGCGCCCCTGGCTGGAAGAAAAACTTGCCAACCGGCAAGCCCGGCATGTTGTGCATCCCGAAAATGACATCGCAGGGGAAGTGGTCAAAAAGACCTTCTTTAACCATAATCTCGCCGCCGTTAATCATCTCTTCTGCGGGCTGGAAGATAAGACGTAACGTGCCGTTAAAACGACGAGTTTCGGCAAGATAACGCGCTGCACCTAGTAATATCGTGGTATGGCCGTCATGCCCGCATGCGTGCATTAAACCGGGATGTTTACTGGCCCAGGGCTTGCCGCTATTTTCATAAATCGGCAACGCATCCATATCCGCCCGCAGGCCAATACTTTTCTCTCCGTCGCCCACTTTTAACGTGGCCACTATCCCCGTCGTCGCCAGTCCTTGCTCTACCTCATAACCCCACTGGCGCAGCTTTTCCGCAACCAGAGCACTGGTTTTAAATTCTTGTAGCCCCAACTCCGGATTTTCGTGGATTTGGTGGCGAATCTCGCGCAACTCTTCCTCAAACCCACGAATGTAGTGTTCGATCATCGACTATTCCTTTATTCACTTATAAACAGGTTAATTAACGGATTTTATTGATGGTATAAATATAAAAAAGGAATCAATATAAAATATTTATATATTTGTTTTATAAGAATATTTAACATAGACAATAACAAAAAAGCACACTTCGGCAAGATAAAACTATCAGCCATAAGAAAAAGCGATTAATAGTGAATTAATAAAATAAGAAGGGGGAAGACAAAGCAAAGGCCGGTCACGATATAGCCAGATAAATGACGGGGATCAATTGGCTTACCCGCGATAAAATGTTACCATTCTGTTGCTTTTATGTATAAGAACAGGTAAGCCCTACCATGCCACATTCCTACGATTACGATGCCATAGTAATAGGTTCCGGCCCCGGCGGCGAAGGCGCTGCAATGGGTCTTGTTAAGCAAGGTGCGCGCGTCGCAGTTATCGAGCGTTATCAAAATGTTGGCGGCGGTTGCACCCACTGGGGAACCATCCCGTCGAAAGCCCTCCGTCACGCCGTCAGCCGCATTATAGAATTCAATCAAAACCCACTTTACAGCGACCATTCCCGACTGCTCCGCTCTTCTTTTGCCGATATCCTTAACCATGCCGATAACGTGATTAATCAACAAACGCGCATGCGTCAGGGATTTTACGAACGTAATCACTGTGAAATATTGCAGGGGAACGCTCGCTTTGTTGACGAGCATACGTTGGCGCTGGACTGCCCGGACGGCACGGTCGAAACATTAACCGCAGAAAAATTTGTCATAGCCTGCGGCTCACGCCCTTATCATCCAGCAGACGTCGATTTCACCCATCCACGCATTTACGACAGCGACTCAATTCTTAGCATGCACCACGAACCGCGCCATGTACTTATTTACGGTGCTGGAGTGATCGGCTGTGAATATGCGTCGATCTTCCGCGGTATGGATGTAAAAGTAGATCTGATCAATACCCGCGATCGCCTGTTGGCGTTTCTCGATCAAGAGATGTCAGATTCGCTCTCCTATCACTTCTGGAACAGTGGCGTAGTGATTCGTCACAACGAAGAGTACGAGAAGATCGAAGGCTGTGACGACGGTGTGATCATGCATCTGAAGTCGGGCAAAAAACTGAAAGCCGACTGTCTGCTCTATGCCAACGGTCGCACGGGTAATACCGATTCGCTGGCGTTACAGAACATTGGGCTGGAAACTGACAGTCGCGGACAGCTGAAGGTCAACAGCATGTATCAGACCGCGCAGCCGCACGTTTACGCGGTGGGCGACGTGATTGGTTATCCAAGCCTGGCTTCAGCGGCCTATGACCAGGGGCGCATTGCCGCGCAGGCGCTGGTAAAAGGTGAAGCCACCGCGCACTTGATTGAAGATATCCCTACCGGTATTTACACCATCCCAGAAATCAGCTCTGTGGGCAAAACCGAACAGCAGCTGACCGCGATGAAAGTACCGTATGAAGTAGGCCGCGCCCAGTTTAAACATCTGGCACGTGCACAAATCGTTGGCATGAACGTGGGTACGCTGAAAATTTTGTTCCATCGGGAAACGAAAGAGATTCTGGGGATCCATTGCTTTGGTGAGCGCGCTGCCGAAATTATTCATATCGGTCAGGCGATTATGGAACAGAAAGGTGGCGGCAACACTATTGAGTACTTCGTCAACACCACCTTTAACTACCCGACCATGGCGGAAGCCTATCGGGTAGCGGCATTAAACGGCTTAAACCGCCTGTTTTAACGCTTTATCGAAATGGCCATCCATTTTTGCGCGGATGGCCTCTGCCAGCTGCTCATAGCGGCTGCGCAGCGGTGAGCCTGGACGATAAACCAGACCAATGGTACGGCGTGGTTCCGGCTTAATGCACGGCAGATAAACGACGCCATCGCGTTTGCGCTCTGGCGGTACAGCCAGCGCAGGCAATAAAGTGATCCCGCTACCTGCGGCCACCATGTTGCGCAGCGTCTCCAGACTGGTCGCGCGGAAGTGTGTATCTTCATCCGCTCCAGCTTCAAAGCAGAAGCCCATTGCCTGATCGCGCAGACAGTGACCATCTTCCAGCATCAGCAGTTTTTCCCCTGCCAGATCGGCCATCGGCACGCATTCGCGATTAGACCACGGGTGATCTTCATAGACTGCCAACAACATGGGTTCATCAAACAACGGTACTTCAATGAATGCTTCGCTCTCTTTCACCAGCGCGAGGATCACGCAGTCGAGTTTGCCACTGTCCAGTTGCGCCAGTAACTGATGGGTCTGCGCTTCATGCAGATACATTTCCAGCTTCGGAAAGGTCTGGTGCAGCATCGGGATAATATGCGGCAACAGGTAAGGCCCAACCGTGGGAATCAAACCAATATGCAGCGGCCCGGACATCGTCTCCCCCTGCTGGCTTGCCATCTCTTTAAGGACTTTCACCTCGCGCAGCACGGTACGCGCCTGATCCACCAGTAGCATTCCCGCTTGGGTGAATAACACTTTACGGCTGGTCCGCTCCAGCAACATCACGCCCAGCTCATCTTCCAGCTTACGAATTTGCCCGCTAAGCGTCGGCTGGCTAACGTGGCAGGAATCTGCCGCACGCCGAAAATGGCGGTGCTCGGCCAGTGCCACCAGGTACTCAAGATCACGAATATTCATTATCCATCCTCCATTGCCACGATAGTTCATGGCGATAGGTAGCATAGCAACGAACGATTATCCCTATCAAGCATTGTGACTGATAATTGCTCACAGAAACGGAGCGGCACCTCTTTTAACCCTTGAAGTCACTGCCCGTTTCGAGAGTTTCTCAACTCGAATAACTAAAGCCAACGTGAACTTTTGCGGATCTCCAGGATCCGCTTTTTTTTGCCATAAAAAAGCCCGGCGATAAGCCAGGCTCAAATTTGTACATATAAATGTTCTTACCCCAACCGCGCCCTTGCAAAAGCAATCGCCTGCGCCACCTGCTGCGGTGAGACGCCGCCTTTTGCCGCACGCTTGTCGAGGCACGATTGCAGCGACAGAATCGGATAGACATCTTCGCCAATCACCGGGCTGAATTTCTGCAACTCACTGAGCGGCAGCTCTTCCAGCGGTTTGCCCTGACGAATGGCTTCCACCACTGCTTCACCCACGATATGGTGCGCCTCGCGGAACGGTACGCCTTTCGCCACCAGGTAATCCGCCAGTTCAGTGGCGTTCGCGTAACCTTGCTGCGCCGCTTCCTGGCAACGCGGACGTTTCACCTGAATGCCGTCCAGCACCAGCGCCGCCATATGCAGGCAGTCCAGCCAGGTATCGAGCGCGTCGAACAGACCTTCTTTGTCTTCCTGCATATCTTTGTTGTAAGCCAGCGGCAGACCTTTCAGCGTCATCATCATGCCAGTTAACGCGCCCTGCACCCGCCCACATTTACCGCGAATCAGCTCCAGCGCATCCGGATTTTTCTTCTGCGGCATTAATGATGAACCAGAAGTCACGCGGTCAGAAAGCTCGACAAACCCCGCTTCGCCGGTGTTAAAGAAAATCAGATCTTCAGCAAAACGCGACAGATGCACCATGCCGATAGCGGCAGCAGAAAGCAGTTCCAGCACATGATCACGGTCAGAAACGCTGTCGAGACTGTTACGTGTCGCCGAAGCAAAACCCAGCCAGCCGGCTAACTGTTCACGGTCGATTTCATAGGCCGTTCCCGCCAGTGCGCCACAGCCTAACGGGCTGACATCCAGACGCTTAAGCGCGTCCTGCAAACGGCTTTCATCACGCGCCAGCATCTCAACATACGCCAGGCACCAGTGAGCGAACGTCACCGGCTGGGCGCGTTGCAGGTGAGTGTAACCTGGCATCACCGCGTCCTGATTGTTTTGTGCGGTTTCCACCAGCGCCGATTGCAGCTGACGGTTAGCCGTCAGCAACTCGCTAACGGTATCTTTGCACCACAGTTTCAGGTCAGTCGCTACCTGATCATTACGGCTACGCCCGGTATGCAGTTTTTTGCCTAACTGACCCACTTTGTCGATCAGTTTGCCTTCCACCCAGCTATGGATATCTTCGGCGTCGCTTTCGAGGATTTGTTGTGGCCTGGCGCGAACATCTTCCAGCAGCTCGTTCAGCGCCTCTTCCAGTTGCGCCTGTTCTTCTGCGGTTAACACGCCTACCGTTACCAGGGCTTTGGACCAGGCCACAGAGCCAACAATATCCTGCTCCGCCAGACGGTAATCAAAGCGCAGTGAGTCGTTGAATTGTTTGAACCGTTGATCTGCTGCCTGGGTAAAACGCCCGCCCCAAAGTGCCATAACTCTGTTTCCTTATGTTGAAAATCAATGCCGGAAAGCTGCGCCTCCGGCCAACAAAACTTAAGCTAAAATCCGCGTACCCATCGGCATACCGTTAAACAGTGCCGGAAGCTGTTCCGCATGACGCCAGGAGGCGATATCTACCGGACGGCCCAGCGTGCGCGCAGCATCCAGCGCCGCGTTCACTTTTACAATCATGCCGTCGGTAATAATGCCCTGCTCAATCAGTTGTTCCGCTTTCGCGGCGGTCATTTCGGCAATACGTTGCCCTTTACCGTCGAGAATGCCGCTGACGTCGGAGAGCAAAATCAGATCTGCACCCAGCGTTGCCGCCAGCGCCGTCGCCGCCTGGTCGGCATTGACGTTCATCAGTTGCCCTTCGTCCGTTACGCCAATGGAGCTGACCACCGGCAGATAACCGTTTTCCAGCAACGTATTGATAAGCTTAGGCGAACCTGGCTGCGCCAGTCCAACATGGCCTAACTCTTCATCAAGCTGGGTCACTTTTACGCTGTCGCCATCACCAAGAAACAAACCTACGGCCGCAATCTGATGTTTCTTCGCCCATGCCAGCAGGGTTTTATTTGCCGTTCCCGCCAGCGCTCCGGTGATAATGTCTATCTGATCCGCAGGCGTCACCCGCAGGCCGTTTTTCTTTTTCACCGGCAGATTCAGCCCTTTCATCAGCTCATCCACCACGCAGCCGCCGCCGTGGACAATCACCAGCGGACGCTGATGTGACTCACGATATTTCACCAGTGCGCTGAACAGCCGTTCCAGCGCCTCTTCGCTATCCAGCAGTACGCCGCCCAGCTTGATAATTAATGGATTCATCATTGCACCCTTAAATAAGAGACTGCGTTTGGGCATAGCCGAAACGAATATTGGCACACTGGATTGCCTGTGCCGCCGCGCCTTTCAGTAAGTTATCTTCGGTCGCCACAATAATCAGATGCTCGCCCTGAACGGCAAATCCGATATCGCAAAACGGCAGCCCGACGACATTTTTTAGTGCCGGAACGCCTTTGTCATACAGACGCACCAACGGTTTATGCGCATACGCCTGCTGTAATGTCTGCGCCACTTGCGCCTGACTCACGCCCGGTTTCAGGCGGCAGGTAATGGTTTCGAGAATACCGCGCGGGAAATTGCCCAGATGCGGGGTGAAGATGACGTCAGCACCGAGATGCGTAGCGATCTCCGGCTGGTGGCGATGGGTAAAGATGCCATACGGTTGCAGGCTCACTTCACAAAAGCTATTTGAAATCGCTGCCTTACGCCCTGCTCCGCTCACGCCGCTGGTGGCGTTAATCACCGGCCACTGACTGAGGTCGAGAAGATCGGCATCAATCAACGGTTTCAGCGCCAGCTGTGCCGCCGTCGGATAACAGCCCGGCACCGCAATCAAGTTCGCTTCTTTTAATTTATTGCCACACCACTCCGCCAGGCCATAGACCGCCTGCTCAAGCAATGCCGGGTATTGATGGGTAAAGCCGTAATATTTTTCATAGAAGGCGGCGTCGTTAACGCGAAATGCGCCGGAAAGGTCGAACACCACACAGCCCGCTTCAAGAAATTGCGGCGCTAAATCGTGGCTAACTTCATGGGCGGTGGCGAGAAACACCACATCCACCCCTGGGCTAAACTCGCTGATATCCGACATCGGCTGCAACGGCAGATCAACGATGCCTTTGAGCTGCGGATGCAAATCGGAGATTAACTTTCCCGCATCATTGCTTTGCGCTGAGACAGTCAAAGCGGTTATGTTCATATGCGGATGGCGATTTACATAGGTCACTAGCTCTGCGCCAGCGTAACCACTGGCACCCACAATCAGCGTATTCAACATCGGGGCTATTCACCTTCTTATGTCTGTTTGCCTGGCTAAACGTAAAACATTCACCTTACGGCTGGTGGGTTTTATTACGCTCAACGTTAGTGTATTTTTATTCATAAATACTGCATGAATATTGATACTATCATGACCGGAGGTGTGTCAACAATGAAAAACAAATTACCGCCATTTATCGAGATTTACCGCGCTCTGATTGCCACACCTTCAATAAGCGCCACGGAAGAGGCACTCGATCAAAGCAATGCAGATTTAATCACTCTGCTGGCGGACTGGTTTAAAGATTTAGGCTTCAATGTGGAAGTGCAGCCTGTGCCAGGAACTCGCAACAAATTTAATATGCTGGCAAGTACCGGACAGGGGGCTGGCGGCTTGTTGCTGGCGGGGCATACCGATACGGTGCCATTTGATGACGGTCGCTGGACGCGCGATCCGTTTACACTGACGGAGCATGACGGCAAGCTTTACGGCTTAGGCACCGCCGACATGAAAGGCTTTTTTGCGTTTATCCTCGATGCGCTACGCGATGTCGACGTCACTAAACTGAAAAAACCGCTCTACATTCTGGCGACTGCCGATGAAGAAACCAGTATGGCGGGAGCGCGTTATTTTGCCGAAACCACCTCCCTGCGACCGGATTGCGCCATCATTGGCGAACCAACGTCGCTGCAACCGGTACGCGCGCATAAAGGCCACATCTCAAATGCCATTCGAATTATGGGTCAGTCGGGCCACTCCAGCGATCCGTCGCGCGGGGTTAACGCTATTGAACTGATGCACGACGCCATCGGCCATATTTTGCAATTGCGCGATAATCTTAAAGAACGTTATCACTATGAAGCGTTTACCGTGCCGTATCCCACGCTCAACCTCGGGCATATTCATGGCGGCGACGCCTCTAACCGAATTTGCGCCTGCTGTGAGTTGCATATGGATATTCGCCCGCTGCCGGGCATGACGCTCAACGAACTTAATGGTTTGCTCAACGACGCGCTGGCTCCGGTGAGCGAACGCTGGCCGGGCCGTCTAACGGTCGAAGAGTTGCACCCACCGATCCCAGGCTATGAATGCCCGCCAAATCATCAACTGGTTGAAGTGGTTGAGAAATTGCTCGGTGCAAAGACCGAAGTGGTGAACTACTGTACTGAAGCACCGTTTATTCAGACTTTATGCCCGACGCTGGTGCTAGGCCCGGGCTCAATCAATCAAGCCCATCAGCCTGATGAATATCTGGAGACGCGTTTTATCAAGCCCACCCGTGAATTGATTACCCAGGTGATTCACCATTTTTGTTGGCATTAAAACGTAGACCGGATAAGGCGCTCGCGCCGCATCCGGCACTGTTACCAAACTCCGGTGCCACAATAATGTCGGATGCGATGCTTGCGCATCTTATCCGACCTACAGTGACTCAAACGATGCCCAACCGTAGACCGGATAAGGCGCACGCGCCGCATCCTGCACCGTTACCAAACTCCGGTGCCACAATAATGTCGGATGCGATGCTTGCGCATCTTATCCGACCTACACCTTTGGTGTTATGTATGACGATTTTTTAACATTCCCATAAGTTACGCTTATTTAAAACGTTGTGAATTTAATGGCGTAAATTCCTGCTATTTATTCGTTTGCTGAAGCGATTTCGCAGCATTTGACGTCACCGCTTTTACGTGGCTTTATAAAAGACGACGAAAAGCAAAGCCCGAGCATATTCGCGCCAATGCGACGTGAAGGATACAGGGCTATCAAACGATAAGATGGGTGTCTGGGGTCATATGAACGAACAATATTCCGCATTGCGTAGTAATGTCAGTATGCTCGGCAAAGTGCTGGGAGAAACCATCAAGGATGCGTTGGGAGAACACATTCTTGAACGCGTAGAAACTATCCGTAAGTTGTCCAAATCTTCACGCGCTGGCAATGATGCTAACCGCCAGGAGTTACTCACCACTTTACAAAATTTGTCGAACGACGAGCTGCTGCCCGTTGCGCGTGCGTTTAGTCAGTTCCTGAATCTGGCCAACACTGCCGAGCAATACCACAGCATTTCGCCGAAAGGCGAGGCTGCCAGCAATCCGGAAGTGATCGCCCGCACCCTGCGTAAACTGAAAAACCAGCCGGAACTGAGCGAAGAAACCATCAAAAAAGCGGTGGAATCGCTGTCGCTGGAACTGGTCCTCACGGCTCATCCAACCGAAATTACCCGTCGGACACTGATCCACAAAATGGTGGAAGTGAACGCCTGCTTAAAACAGCTCGATAACAAAGATATCGCCGACTACGAACACCACCAGCTGATGCGCCGCCTGCGCCAGCTGATCGCCCAATCATGGCATACCGATGAAATCCGTAAGCTGCGCCCAACTCCGGTTGATGAAGCGAAATGGGGCTTTGCCGTAGTAGAAAACAGCCTGTGGCAAGGCGTACCAAATTACCTGCGCGAACTGAACGAACAACTGGAAGAGAACCTCGGCTATAAGCTGCCGGTCGAATTTGTTCCGGTACGCTTTACCTCGTGGATGGGCGGCGACCGCGACGGCAACCCTAATGTAACCGCCGATATCACCCGCCGTGTCCTGCTGCTCAGTCGCTGGAAAGCCACCGACCTGTTCCTGAAAGATATTCAGGTTCTGGTTTCTGAACTGTCGATGGTTGAGGCTACCCCAGAACTGCTGGCGCTGGTTGGCGAAGAAGGTGCCGCAGAACCGTATCGCTATCTGATGAAAAACCTGCGTTCTCGCCTGATGGCGACACAGGCCTGGCTGGAGGCGCGTCTGAAAGGCGAAGAGCTGCCGAAGCCGGAAGGTCTGCTGACGCAGAATGAAGAACTGTGGGAACCGCTCTACGCTTGCTACCAGTCACTTCAAGCATGTGGTATGGGCATTATTGCTAACGGCGATCTGCTCGACACCCTGCGCCGCGTGAAATGTTTCGGCGTACCGCTGGTGCGTATTGATATTCGCCAGGAGAGCACTCGTCATACCGAAGCGCTGGGCGAGCTGACCCGCTATCTCGGCATTGGCGATTACGAAAGCTGGTCAGAGGCCGACAAACAGGCGTTCCTGATCCGCGAACTGAACTCCAAACGTCCGCTTCTGCCACGCAACTGGCAACCAAGCGCCGAAACGCGCGAAGTGCTTGATACCTGTCAAGTGATTGCCGAAGCGCCGCAAGGCTCTATTGCCGCCTACGTGATCTCGATGGCGAAAACGCCGTCCGACGTACTGGCCGTCCACCTGCTGCTGAAAGAAGCGGGTATTGGATTTGCGATGCCGGTCGCACCGCTGTTTGAAACTCTCGATGACCTGAACAACGCCAACGATGTCATGACCCAACTGCTGAATATCGACTGGTATCGCGGTCTGATTCAGGGCAAACAGATGGTGATGATTGGCTATTCCGACTCAGCAAAAGATGCGGGCGTGATGGCGGCCTCCTGGGCGCAATATCAGGCACAGGACGCGTTAATCAAAACCTGCGAAAAAGCGGGCATTGAACTGACACTGTTCCACGGTCGCGGCGGTTCCATTGGTCGCGGCGGCGCACCAGCCCATGCGGCGCTGCTGTCGCAACCGCCGGGAAGCCTGAAAGGCGGCCTGCGCGTAACCGAGCAGGGCGAGATGATCCGCTTTAAATACGGTCTGCCAGAAATCACCGTTAGCAGCTTGTCGCTGTACACCGGGGCGATTCTGGAAGCCAACCTGCTGCCACCGCCGGAGCCGAAAGAGAGCTGGCGTCGCATTATGGATGAACTGTCAGTCATCTCCTGCGATCTCTACCGTGGCTACGTGCGTGAAAACAAAGACTTTGTCCCTTACTTCCGCTCCGCTACGCCAGAACAGGAACTGGGCAAACTGCCGTTAGGTTCACGCCCGGCGAAACGTCGTCCAACCGGCGGCGTCGAGTCTCTGCGCGCCATTCCGTGGATTTTTGCCTGGACACAAAACCGCCTGATGCTCCCAGCCTGGCTGGGCGCGGGTACGGCGCTGCAAAAAGTGGTGGAAGATGGTAAACAAAGCGAACTGGAAGCCATGTGCCGCGACTGGCCGTTCTTCTCAACGCGTCTCGGCATGCTGGAGATGGTCTTCGCCAAAGCAGACCTGTGGCTGGCGGAATACTATGACCAACGCCTGGTCGACAAAGCACTGTGGCCGTTAGGTAAAGAGTTACGCAATCTGCAAGAAGAAGACATCAAAGTGGTGCTGGCGATTGCCAACGACTCCCATCTGATGGCCGATCTACCGTGGATTGCCGAGTCTATTCAGCTACGAAATATATACACTGACCCGCTGAACGTACTGCAGGCAGAGTTGCTGCATCGTTCGCGCCTGGCAGAAAAAGAAGGACAGGAGCCGGATCCCCGCGTCGAACAAGCGTTGATGGTCACTATTGCCGGAATTGCGGCAGGTATGCGTAATACTGGCTAACCCCCCTCCTCTATCAACCCTCGTGCAATAGCGCGAGGGTTTTCTGAAATACTTCTGTTCTAACACCTTCGTTTTCAATATATTTCTGTCTGCATTTCACCCAGATTCTGGATATCCCTTCAGATATCCTTAAGGTTTTGTCCTTACATTCGGCGCTATTATCCAAAACGGGTTCTTACTATGCATTCCACTGAAGTCCAGACTAAACCCATTTTTAGCTGGAAAGCCCTGGGTTGGGCACTGCTCTACTTTTGGTTTTTCTCTACCCTGTTACAGGCCATTATTTACATCAGCGGCTACAGCGGCACCAACGGCATTCGCGACTCGCTGCTGTTCAGTTCGCTGTGGTTGATCCCGGTATTCCTCTTTCCGAAGCGGATTAAGATTATCGCAGCAGTAATCGGCGTAATGCTGTGGGCGGCGTCTCTGGCAGCGTTGTGCTACTACGTCATCTACGGTCAGGAGTTCTCGCAGAGCGTTCTGTTTGTGATGTTTGAAACCAACACCAACGAAGCCAGCGAGTATTTAAGCCAGTATTTCAGCCTGAAGATTGTGCTTATCGCGCTGGCCTATACGGCGGTGGCAATTTTGCTGTGGACGCGCCTGCGCCCGGTCTATATTCCAAAGCCGTGGCGTTATATCGTCTCTTTTGCCCTGCTTTATGGTTTGATTCTGCACCCTATCGCCATGAACACGTTTATCAAACACAAGCCGTTTGAGAAAACGTTGGATAATCTGGCATCTCGCATGGAACCTGCCGCGCCGTGGCAATTTCTGACCGGTTATTATCAGTATCGTCAACAACTTAACTCACTGACGAAGCTGCTGAATGAAAATAACGCATTACCGCCACTGGCTAATTTCAAAGACGAATCGGGTAACGAACCGCGCACCTTAGTGCTGGTGATTGGCGAATCGACCCAGCGTGGACGCATGAGCCTGTACGGCTATCCGCGTGAAACCACGCCGGAACTGGATGCGCTGCATAAAACCGATCCGAACCTGACCGTGTTCAATAACGTGGTTACGTCTCGTCCGTACACCATTGAAATCCTGCAACAGGCGCTGACCTTTGCCAACGAAAAGAACCCGGACCTGTATCTGACACAGCCGTCACTGATGAACATGATGAAACAGGCAGGTTATAAAACCTTCTGGATAACCAACCAGCAGACGATGACTGCCCGCAACACCATGCTGACGGTATTTTCGCGCCAGACCGACAAGCAGTACTACATGAACCAGCAACGTACGCAGAGTGCGCGTGAATACGACACCAACGTGCTGAAGCCGTTCCAGGAAGTGCTGAAGGACCCTGCGCCGAAGAAACTGATCATCGTTCATCTGCTGGGTACGCATATCAAATACAAATACCGTTACCCGGAAAATCAGGGCAAGTTTGATGGCAATACCGATCATGTTCCGCCGGGATTAAGCGCAGAAGAGCTGGAGTCATATAACGATTATGACAACGCTAACCTGTATAACGATCATGTGGTTGCCAGCCTGATTAAAGACTTTAAAGCAGCAGACCCGAACGGTTTCCTGGTTTACTTCTCTGACCACGGTGAAGAGGTTTACGACACGCCGCCACACAAAACTCAGGGGCGTAACGAAGATAACCCGACGCGCCATATGTACACCATTCCGTTCCTGCTGTGGACGTCAGAAAAATGGCAAGCGACTCATCCGCGTGATTTCTCGCAGGATGTTGATCGTAAATACAGCCTGGCGGAACTGATCCACACCTGGTCGGATTTGGCAGGTTTATCTTACGACGGTTACGATCCAACCCGTTCGGTGGTGAATCCGCAGTTCAAAGAAACTACCCGCTGGATTGGTAACCCGTATAAGAAAAATGCGCTGATCGATTACGACACTCTGCCGTATGGCGATCAGGTGGGTAATCAGTAATTATCAGCCAGATGCTATTTGCCGGATAAGGCGTTCACGCCGCATCCGGCAATACAAGGCGACTGAAACTGCCACAATGTTTACATCGAACTCCCATCAGGCCACACTTTTCAGGTGGCCTTTTTTTATAATGCCAGTTACTGTTTTCCCGTCTACATACCTAAGGGAATAACATGTATCACGACGTCAGCTATCTGCTCTCCCGCCTGATAAACGGCCCGCTGTCGCTGCGCCAGATTTACTTTGCCAGCAGCAACGGTCCGGTGCCCGATCTTGCGTATCAGGTCGATTTTCCACGGCTGGAAATTGTGCTGGAAGGTGAGTTTGTTGATACCGGCGCTGGAGCAACGTTAGTTCCCGGCGATGTGCTGTACGTTCCCGCTGGCGGCTGGAATTTCCCACAATGGAAAACACCCGCGACCACCTTTAGTGTGCTGTTTGGCAAACAGCAACTCGGCTTCAGCGTCGTGCAATGGGATGGCAAACAGTATCAAAATCTGGCGAAGCAGCACGTCGCCCGACGCGGCCCGCGCATTGGTTCTTTTCTGCTACAAACGCTCAATGAAATGCAAATGCAGCCACAGGAGCAGCAAACGGCAAGGCTTATCGTCGCCAGCCTGCTTAGCCACTGCCGCGATTTGCTTGGCAGCCAAATCCAGACCGCCTCACGCAGCCAGGCTCTATTCGAAGCTATTCGTGATTATATCGACGAACGCTATGCCTCCGCGCTTACCCGCGAATCTGTCGCACAGGCATTCTATATTTCGCCAAATTACCTCTCGCATCTGTTTCAAAAAACGGGGGCCATTGGTTTTAACGAATACCTGAATCACACGCGACTGGAGCACGCTAAAACGTTATTGAAAGGGTATGACCTGAAGGTAAAAGAAGTGGCGCACGCCTGCGGCTTTGTCGACAGCAACTACTTCTGCCGTCTGTTTCGTAAAAATACCGAACGCTCGCCGTCGGAATATCGTCGGCAGTACCACAGCCAACTGACAGAAAAACCAACTACTCCAGAATAAGATGGGTTTGCTGCGGCGCAGAAAGCACTTTGCGTACCGCGCTCATCACCCGCTGCGGCTCACGCAGGAACGCGTAGATACTGCATTGCACGTAGCGACAATGTTCAAATCGCTCGGCACCGGAAAGCTCAATATCCGTAATCAACAGCGCGACATCCGCCCGGCGGATATCCTCGTCCGCTAAACGATTCTCCGTTCCCAGCGCGCCCTGGGTTTCAATGCTGACGCCCCACTTCTCTATCTGACACAACTTTTCCAGCCGTTCCGCCGCCATATAAGTATGCGCCACGCCGCTCACGCAGGCGGTTACTGCCACCAGGTATGCCATTTTAACCTCCCACGGTAACCTGAAATCCGGCCCGTTCTGCCATTTCGCGCATTGTTGCCACATCGACTGACGACGGCGCAGAAACCTCTTTCATCGACCATGTTTTCCCCAGCAGGCGGTATTTCGGCTCGCCGTACTGATGAAACGGCAACAGGTGGATCTGCCTGATATTCAGCGGGATCAGCACGTCCAGCGCCTGCTGCATATTCTCCCGACTGAGTGTGAAGCCGGGGATCAGCGGCAAACGCGGGATCACGTTGACACCCTCACTCACCAGCAAACGCAGGTTCTCCAGTACGCGTGGCAGGTTCATCTTCACCACATCCCGCGCCTGAGTCGCGTCCATAATTTTTAAATCGAACAACACTTCATCGCACAATTTCGCCAGCGGTAACAACTTGCTGGCTGGCGCGTCTCCGGCAGTTTCGATGGCGCATGACACGCCCCACAGCCGCAGTCGTTGCAAAAAACGGGTAGCAAATTCCGCCTGCATCAACACTTCGCCACCAGAAAGTGTGACGCCGCCACCGGACGTGCGAAAGAAAATGTCATCTTTCATCACTTCCCGTTCCAGCGCGTCAAGGCTGATATCGCGACCAATCCGTTCAAACGCCCCGGAGGGGCATTCATCCGCATCGCGCAAACATTTCGCACAGTGCAGACATTTCGCCTCTCTGCGCACCGTCTGGATTTTGCCGGAGATCGACTCCGGATTAGCACACCACGGGCAAAGATGCGGACAGCCTTTAAAAAAGACCACCGTGCGAATGCCCTCGCCGTCATTCAGCGAATAACGCTGAATGTTGAAAATGCGCGCCACATCATCGCGGCGCGTTTCCACAACGTTACAGCTGATGCGCTGTCCGGCGGATGATGTCATCCTGGATCTCCTTCGACAGTTCGACAAAGAAGGCGCTGTATCCGGCAACGCGTACCACCAGCCCCGCATAGTCCTGCGGGCGTAATTGGGCTTCACGTAACGTGTCGGCGTTCACCACGTTAAACTGAACATGCTGCAACTTCAGCTGGGTAAATGCCCGTAAGAAGTCGGCCAGTTTGCGTAATCCCGCTTCACCTTCCAGGGTCGCCGGAGTGAATTTCACGTTCAGCAACGTCCCGTTAGAAAGCAGCGTGTTATCGAGCTTGCTGACGGACTTCAGTACCGCCGTTGGTCCTTGCCCATCCTGGCCCAGCATGGGTGACAAGCCGCCGTCTGCCAGTTGTTCTCCGGCAAAACGACCGTCTGGCGTCGCACCAACCACCGATCCCAACGGGACATGAGCAGAAACGGTATACGATCCCGGCGTGAAGTAACCACCACGCGGGTTCTGGTATTTTTCCACTTCTTTGCAGTAATGGCGTAACAGTTCGGCGCTAATGTTATCCACCTCGTCGATATCGTTACCGTATTTCTCGAAGCGATTAATTAAGCGAGCGCGGACTTTTTCGCCTTCTGGCGTTGCGAAGTTCGCTTTTAATACCGACAACAATTCGTCAAAACTTAAACGCTGTTGATCAAAAACCATCCCTTTCAACGCATGGAGAGAGTCACTCAGGTTGGCGATACCGATCCCCTGTACACCGGAGAAGTTATAACGCGCGCCGCCGTCAGTAATATCACAACCTTTTTCCAGACAATCGCTGATAAACGATGAGAGCAGCGGTACAGGTGCCCAGTCGCGATGGCCGATATCACAAATATTGCTGCCTTCAACCATCAGGGTGATGTAGTGGCTGATCTTGGCGCGGATCTGTTCCAGCAAACCGTCATAGCTCAGCGCGGCATTGCCTTCATTCTCATGCAGGCAGATTTCCATCACTTTCAGCAGGTTAAACATCGCGATGTCGTGCAGACCGTAGGTTCTGCCAGGAATAGATAATTCCACGCAGCCCACCACTGAATAATCGCGCGCATCTTCCAGCGAAACGCCACGGTTGAGGAATGCGGGCACCACCACTTCATCGTTGAAGATTTGCGGAATACCGGTGCCGAGGCGAATGGTTTCTGCGGTTTTCATCAGGAACGGCGTGTCGATCAAGGCGTTAGTGCGCACGCCCAGGTTCGGTTGCGGTAATTGCACGCTTTGATAGGCATCGAGGCAAAGGAACGAAAGTACGTTCACTGCGCTACGTCCGTTCTCGGTTAACCCGCCGAGCAGTGCGGTATACCCGGTTGGGAAACCTGCGAAATAACGCGCGCTGCTGGTAGAACGTAACAGTACGATGTCGTTGCATTTCACCCATAAAGATTCGAGCAGTTCTTTCAGGAACGCCGGATCTTCGCCCTGGGTTAATGATGTCTGATAGAACGGCAACATATACTGGTCGAAGCGCCCCAGCGACAGCGAACTAGCGTTGGATTCGTATTGCAGGATGATGTTCATGTACCAGAACAACTGGCACGCCTGCCAGAACGTCTGCGGCTTATGTTCGGCATTATGGCGGGAGATCTCCGCAATAGTCAGCAGTTCTTCGCGACGCTGGGCATCTGTGCAGTTTGCCGCCATCGTTTCCGCCAGTTCGGCGTAACGCAAAATGTGTTTCTGCGAGGCTTCGAGCAGTAACAGCGCAGCCTGATAAAAGTGATTCTCCGGCTGTTGCTGGCAATGTTGCTGCATCTGCGCCACCAGCTCACCCAGCCCGTGATTCAGCAGGCGCGGGTAATCAATAATAATGT
Source organism: Escherichia sp. E2586 (assembly GCF_005781105.1). Classification (NCBI taxonomy): domain Bacteria; kingdom Pseudomonadati; phylum Pseudomonadota; class Gammaproteobacteria; order Enterobacterales; family Enterobacteriaceae; genus Escherichia; species Escherichia sp. E2586. The sequence continues at coordinate 244,569 of NZ_VATN01000001.1, read as the reverse complement.
GTCCCTGGCCTTTATCCGTCTGGTTGATGCTAAAAATCTGCGTGCTGGTCGCGGCTTTTACTTCATCCGTCATCTGCCCGTTGATGAAATCTTTCATCGAACGTTTTTCCCAGTACGGGAACAACTCTTCGCGGTAGATACGTTTATCTTCTTCGCTAATGGCGAAGCGGTCTTGCGGGCGCGTCGGGAACTGATCCAACTCTTTCAGCAACCAGTAAGGGTCCATTTCCGGCGACATAATCCCGGCGCGCGGTTTTACGGTGCGGTTACCGGCAATCAGTTCTTCATCACGAATCGAAATTTCAACATGTTCAAGGATATACGCTGTTGCTCTCGCCCGACGCAATATCACCGGCTCGCCTTCAGTTTGCCGATGACTGGCAGTGTAAAGCAGCGCACGCTCCAGCGAGATTTCACGGGTATTGGAAAACAATGCAGTTTTAAGGCGAGAGATACGATTCGTCATGAGGAACTCCTGTAGGGAAAAACAAGCCCGCCGTTTCAGGCGGGCTAAAAACTCAAGCAGTCTGTGCCAGATGGGCTTCGATTTTGTTCATGATGGCGTCAGCACGTTTTACCGCATCGCTGATGTTGACGCGCACGATGGTCTTGCCAGCAAAACGCTCTTCAAACTTGATGCCGATATCTTTGGTCAGAATCACCATATCGGCGCTCGCCACGTCTTCCGCAGTCAGTTCGTTTTCCAGACCAATCGACCCCTGGGTTTCTACTTTCACTTCCCAGCCTTTCGCTTTCGCGGCACTTTCCAGCGCCTCTGCCGCCATATAGGTATGGGCAACACCTGAAGGACATGCGGTTACTGCAATAATTTTCGTCATGGCTCGTTCCTCAATTAATTAATTTCAAAATCCAGATCCAGGTCGTCTTCCTTCTCATCAGTCGAAGACCCATTTTTACGCGCCAGACTTTTCAGCACGTTACCGCAGATAGCCGTTGCTACAGCCCCAACAGCCACTGCCGCGATGTAACCCAACTTGCCTTCAACCACCGGCAGCACAATCAGACCACCCCAGCCTGCATAGCACTGCGCACCTACCATTGCTGCGGTCACCGTGCCACAGACAGTCCCTACCATAATGGAAGGAATGACACGCAACGGATCGGCGGCAGCGAAAGGAATCGCCCCTTCGGTGACGCCAACACAGCCCATTACCAGCGCCGCTTTACCGGTTTCGCGCTCTTCTGCGGAGAAATTTTTACGACCAATCAGCGTTGCCAGCCCCATGCCCAGCGGCGGAACACAGATCCCCACGGCAGCAATTGCCACCACGGTATAAACACCCTGAGCGACGCAAATCAGCATAAACGCATAGGCCACTTTGTTAACCGGGCCGCCCATATCGAACGCCAGCATCAGCCCCATAATCACCGCCAGCATCACCACGCTGCCTTGCTGCATACCCTGAAGCCACTGAGTCAGGCTGTTAGTCAACGCGCCTACCGGCTCGCCCAGCCCCCACATCATGACGCCAGCGGTAATTAAGGTACCGACGATCGGAATAATGAAGATAGGCATCACCGAGCGCAGAACTTTATGCACCGGGATTTTCTTCAGGTAATGCACCACAATGCCGCCGATGATCCCGGCGATCAGCGCACCAAAGAAGCCCGCACCAAAGCTGTTACCAACCCAGGCACCGATAGCACACGGGGCCAGCGCAGAACGTTCTGCAATGGAATAACCGATGTAAGCGGCGAGGAAAGGCACCATCAGCGTCAAACCTGCAACGCCGATATCAAACAGTTTTTTCAGATTCGGATCGGCTACGGCATCCGGCACTGCGCCTTTGCCATACAACATGACGGAAACCGCCAGCAAAATACCGCCCGATACCACGAAGGGAATCATGTGTGAAACGCCCGTCATTAAGTGCTGACGAGTGTTTTTCAGGATCTGTACCAACTCATTCATAAGTCGCTCCCAGGCTTACCCAAGCCTATGTCCATATTTTTTGATGGGAGAAACAATAGGCAATCGCAAGCAGGTCAAACAGTGGATAAAAAGGCCATTTACTGGACTTTTGTAATGTCAGTACAAAAATGCGATCCGCCTCATAACTTGCGTTAACTCGGAATCATGCCGGAATGGCGCGTCTTGTGAGACGCGTCGCAAATTGGCGGTTACATTACATTTGTCCAGCTTTTGGCAGATTTGTCACATGGCAGGCCGTTGCCATGCGCTCTTATCCTGTAAACAGAAAACCGTACCGGGAGAGAGGCAATGGCCCTGATTGTGGAATTTATTTGTGAGCTGCCTAACGGCGTACATGCGCGTCCGGCAAGCCACGTTGAAACGCTGTGTAATACTTTTTCATCTCAAATTGAGTGGCATAACCTGCGTACTGACCGTAAAGGCAACGCCAAAAGCGCCCTGGCGCTGATTGGCACCGATACACTGGTGGGCGATAACTGCCAGTTACTGATTTCCGGGGCTGACGAACAAGCAGCACACCAGCGCTTGAGCCAGTGGTTACGTGATGAATTCCCCCACTGTGATGCGCCGCTGGCAGAAGTTAAATCTGACGAGCTGGAGCCGCTGCCGGTTTCACTCACTAATTTGAATCCGCGCATTATTCGCGCCCGCACCGTATGTAGCGGTAGCGCAGGCGGCACGCTGACGCCAATTTCATCGTTAGATCTCAACGCACTGGGTAATCTTCCCGCCGCCAAAGGTGTGGACGCTGAGCAATCCGCGCTGGAAAACGGCCTGACGCTGGTGATGAAAAACATTGAGTTTCGTCTGCTGGATAGCGACGGTGCTACCAGCGCGATTCTGGAAGCGCACCGCTCGCTGGCTGGCGACACGTCCCTGCGCGAACATTTACTGGCAGGCGTTAGCGCCGGATTAAGTTGCGCCGAAGCAATTGTCGCCAGCGCGAATCACTTTTGCGAAGAGTTCGCCCGTTCCAGCAGTAGCTACCTGCAAGAGCGTGCGCTGGATGTGCGCGACGTGTGCTTCCAGTTACTCCAGCAAATCTACGGTGAACAACGCTTTCCGGCGCCAGGTAAACTGACACATCCCGCTATTTGTATGGCGGATGAACTGACCCCCAGCCAGTTCCTCGAACTGGATAAAAATCACCTCAAAGGATTGTTGCTCAAAAGCGGCGGCACCACCTCACACACGGTAATTCTTGCTCGTTCGTTCAACATTCCGACGCTGGTTGGTGTGGATATCGATGCCCTTACCCCGTGGCAGCAACAAACGATTTATATCGACGGCAACGCCGGGGCAATTGTGGTTGAGCCAGGGGAAGCCGTAGTCCGTTATTATCAGCAAGAAGCCCGCGTACAGGACGCTCTGCGTGAGCAACAGCGTGTCTGGCTGACCCAGCAAGCGCGTACCGCTGACGGTATCCGTATCGAAGTCGCGGCGAACATCGCCCACTCCGTGGAAGCGCAGGCCGCATTCGGCAATGGTGCGGAAGGCGTTGGTTTGTTCCGCACTGAAATGCTCTATATGGATCGCACCAGTGCTCCGGGCGAAAGCGAGCTGTACAACATTTTTTGTCAGGCGCTGGAGTCCGCCAACGGGCGCAGCATTATTGTGCGCACTATGGATATTGGCGGTGACAAACCCGTTGATTATCTGAACATTCCGGCAGAAGCTAACCCGTTCCTCGGTTATCGCGCGGTGCGTATTTATGAAGAATACGCCTCGCTGTTCACCACACAACTACGCTCGATCCTGCGCGCCTCTGCTCACGGCAGCCTGAAAATCATGATCCCGATGATCTCCTCAATGGAAGAGATCTTATGGGTGAAAGAAAAACTGGCAGAAGCCAAACAGCAACTGCGTAACGAACACATTCCGTTTGATGAGAAGATCCAGCTCGGCATTATGCTGGAAGTGCCATCGGTGATGTTCATCATCGATCAATGCTGCGAAGAGATTGATTTCTTTAGTATCGGCAGTAATGACCTGACGCAGTATCTGCTGGCGGTGGATCGCGATAACGCTAAGGTTACTCGTCACTACAACAGCCTGAATCCGGCATTCTTGCGGGCGCTCGATTACGCCGTGCAGGCGGTGCATCGCCAGGGGAAATGGATTGGTCTGTGCGGAGAACTGGGGGCGAAAGGTTCCGTGCTGCCGTTGCTGATTGGTTTAGGTCTGGATGAACTCAGCATGAGCGCACCGTCAATTCCGGCAGCGAAAGCGCGAATGGCACAGCTTGATAGCCGCGAATGCCGCCAGTTGCTCAACCAGGCAATGGCCTGCCGGACTTCGCTGGAAGTGGAACACCTGCTGGCGCAATTCCGTATGACGCAACAGGACGCACCGCTGGTCACCGCCGAATGCATCACGCTGGAAAGCGACTGGCGCAACAAAGAAGAAGTGCTCAAAGGCATGACCGATAACCTGCTGCTGGCGGGCCGCTGCCGCTATCCGCGTAAACTGGAAGCCGACTTGTGGGCGCGCGAGGCCGTTTTCTCTACCGGTCTGGGCTTTAGTTTCGCCATTCCACACAGCAAATCAGAACACATTGAGCAATCCACCATCAGCGTAGCGCGTCTGCAAGCGCCGGTGCGCTGGGGCGATGATGAAGCGCAATTCATCATTATGTTAACCCTGAACAAACACGCCGCGGGCGATCAGCATATGCGCATTTTCTCGCGTCTCGCTCGTCGCATCATGCACGAAGAATTCCGTAACGCGCTGGTTAACGCCGCCTCTGCCGACGCTATCGCCAGCCTGCTGCAACATGAACTGGAACTGTAAAAGGAAACATCATGGAACTGTATCTGGACACCGCTAACGTCGCAGAAGTCGAACGTCTGGCACGCATATTCCCGATTGCCGGGGTGACAACTAACCCGAGCATTATCGCTGCCAGCAAGGAGTCCATCTGGGAAGTGCTGCCGCGTCTGCAAAAAGCGATTGGTGATGAAGGCATTCTGTTTGCTCAGACCATGAGCCGCGACGCGCAGGGGATGGTGGAGGAAGCGAAGCGCCTGCGCGACGTTATTCCGGGCATTGTGGTGAAAATTCCGGTAACCTCAGAAGGTCTGGCAGCAATTAAATTGTTGAAAAAAGAAGGTATTACTACACTTGGCACCGCAGTGTACAGCGCCGCGCAAGGATTGCTGGCCGCGCTGGCAGGGGCAAAATACGTTGCTCCCTATGTAAATCGCGTGGACGCTCAGGGCGGAGACGGCATTCGTACCGTCCAGGAGCTGCAAGCGTTACTGGAAATGCACGCGCCAGAAAGCATGGTGCTGGCTGCCAGCTTTAAAACACCACGTCAGGCGCTGGATTGTTTGTTGGCAGGATGTGAATCCATCACACTGCCCTTAGATGTAGCGCAACAAATGCTCAACACCCCTGCGGTAGAGTCGGCTATAGAGAAGTTCGAGCACGACTGGAATGCCGCATTTGGCACTACTCATCTCTAAAGGAGCAATTATGGACCGCATTATTCAATCACCGGGTAAATACATCCAGGGCGCTGATGTCATTAATCGCCTGGGCGAATACCTGAAGCCGCTGGCAGAACGTTGGTTGGTTGTTGGCGATAAATTTGTATTAGGTTTTGCTCAGGCAACCGTCGAGCAAAGCTTTAAAGATGCCGGGCTGGTTGTTGAAATCGCCCCCTTTGGCGGTGAATGTTCGCAAAATGAGATCGATCGTCTGCGCGGCATTGCCGAAACGGCACAGTGTGGCGCGATTCTCGGTATTGGCGGCGGTAAAACCCTTGATACCGCCAAAGCACTGGCGCATTTCATGGGTGTTCCGGTAGCAATCGCACCGACCATCGCTTCTACCGACGCGCCGTGCAGTGCGTTGTCTGTTATTTACACCGATGATGGTGAATTTGACCGCTATCTGCTGCTGCCAAATAACCCGAATATGGTCATTGTCGATACTAAAATCGTCGCGGGCGCACCTGCGCGTCTGTTAGCAGCGGGTATTGGTGATGCGCTGGCGACCTGGTTTGAAGCGCGTGCATGCTCTCGTAGCGGCGCGACCACCATGGCGGGCGGTAAGTGTACTCAGGCGGCGCTGGCGCTGGCTGAACTGTGCTACAACACCCTGCTGGAAGAAGGCGAAAAAGCGATGCTTGCCGCCGAACAGCATGTAGTGACTCCGGCGCTGGAGCGCGTGATTGAAGCGAACACCTATTTGAGCGGCGTTGGTTTTGAAAGCGGTGGTTTGGCGGCGGCTCACGCGGTGCATAACGGCCTGACCGCTATCCCAGATGCGCATCACTATTATCACGGTGAAAAAGTGGCATTCGGTACGCTGACGCAGCTGGTTCTGGAAAACGCGCCGGTTGAGGAAATCGAAACCGTAGCCGCACTTAGCCATGCGGTAGGTTTGCCAATAACTCTCGCTCAACTGGATATTAAAGAAGATGTCCCGGCGAAAATGCGAATTGTGGCAGAAGCAGCATGTGCAGAAGGTGAAACCATTCACAACATGCCTGGCGGCGCGACGCCAGATCAGGTTTACGCCGCACTGCTGGTAGCCGACCAGTACGGTCAGCGTTTCCTGCAAGAGTGGGAATAACCTTGTCAAACTCCCGGCTTGTCCGGGAGTTTGAACGCAAAATAGCCTGATGCGCTACGCTTATGCGGCCTACCTAATCTCTGCAATATATTGAATTTGCGTGTTTTTGTAGGCCAAATAAGGCGTTCACGTCGCATCCGGCACTCTGTGCCAGTAATCTGAAACTCCCACGTTGATTGGGAGTTTTTTTATCCGCTTCTGGACATTTTCTCCACAGAACAATCGTTAGCCCGGAAGGTCGAATCTGTGACTCTTATTTTCACGGATGAAACAGATGAAAGCTTCACTGGCGCTGGTCAGCCTGCTAACGGCATTTACCAGCCCCCCCTTAAAATCTCCCGCCGTTCCACCAGCCGTGGTACAAATCCAGGCCAACACCAATCTTGCCATCGCGGACGGTGCCAGACAGCAAATTGGCAGCACGCTATTTTACGATCCGGCGTATGTGCAGCTTACCTATCCTGGCGGTGATGTCCCGCAAGAACGCGGCGTATGTTCCGATGTGGTGATCCGCGCCTTGCGCAGCCAGAAGGTCGATTTGCAGAAACTGGTTCACGAAGATATGGCGAAGAATTTTGCCGATTATCCGCAAAAGTGGAAGTTAAAGCGCCCGGACAGCAACATCGATCACCGTCGAGTGCCTAATCTGGAAACCTGGTTTACCCGCCACGATAAAACGCGCCCCACCAGCAACAACGCCAGTGACTACCAGGCGGGCGATATTGTCTCCTGGCGACTGGACAACGGGCTGGCACATATTGGGGTGGTTTCAGATGGCTTCGCCCGCGACGGTACGCCGCTGGTGATACATAACATTGGCGCGGGCGCGCAGGAAGAAGATGTGCTGTTTAGCTGGCGGATTGTGGGGCATTATCGCTATTTTGTTAAATAAGAGCTCGCCCCACATGAAGAAAAAATTCAGATCCTTTTTACACTGACGGCTTCTTTTTTCTTACGGCTCACCAGCGCCAGCGCCAGCACAATCAGCACAATACCGCTACCTTCAACCGCACCAGGATTTTCACCGAGCAGCCACCAGGAAAAGAGTACGCCGCAAACGGGAACGGCCAGTGTGCTTAAGCTGGCAATACTGGCAGGCAAGTTTTTCAATACAAACAACCATAAGCTCCACGCCAGCGCCGTCGCCAGAATCGCACTGTAGGCCAGCGCCCAGAACACGGTGGGCTGCCAGTCAATTTCACGTTGCGGCACCAGCCAGGCGACCACGCTCATCACCAGCGCCGCATACAGCATCTGCCAGGATGTTAACGACAATAGATCCACGCGCGGATGACGGGCGTAAAGGCGTTTAGCGACAATGGCACTCGCCCCCCAACTGACGCCGGAGAGGATCGCCAGCATGGCGCTTTTCATCGAAGAGAAATCGAGTTGCCACGGCTGCAACACCAAAAATAAACCGAAAGCGGCAATCAGAATCGCGAAATATTGCCCACGTCGCAGGCGTTCACCGAGAAACAACGCGGCGAAAATCACCACCCAGAACGGCATGGTATAGCTCAGGATCGCCACTTTCCCCGCTCCGCCGCTGACCAGCGCCCACTGCGCCAGACCAACCATCCCGCAGGTTTGTAACAGGGCAATGGCTAAGGTGTATTTAAACGGCGTCGGGCGCATTCCGCGACCACGTAACAAAAGAACGATGAATAAAACGAGAGCGCCGAAAATGCAGCGTAAGGCGGTGAAGTCGAAGGCACCGATGTAGCTGGTGACTTGCTTCATGAAAATCCAGCTATAACTCCAGATAAGTGTGAGCGCAACCAGGCCACTGATTGCCAGTGGGTTGCTCTTTCCTGCGGCAGACATGAGAGATCCAGTGTGTAGTTTTCCTGTAGACACTATACGCCGGTAAAGAAACTTCAGCGACTGCCTGAAAGGCAGTCGCTGAAGAAGGTCAGATTACAGCAGGTCGAAACGGTCGAGGTTCATCACTTTCACCCATGCTGCCACGAAGTCTTTAACAAATTTCTCGTGGGCATCGCTGCTGGCGTAAACTTCTGCCAGTGCACGCAGAACGGAGTTAGAACCAAATACCAGGTCCGCACGGCTGGCGGTGTATTTCACTTCACCCGTTTCACGATCACGGCCTTCGAACAGCTCTTTCGATTCGTCGGTCGCTTTCCACTCGTAGCGCATATCCAGCAAGTTCACAAAGAAGTCATTGCTCAATACGCCCACACGGTCAGTGAAGACACCGTTTTTGCTGCCATCGAAGTTGGCGCCCAGCACACGCATCCCGCCCACCAGCACAGTCATTTCTGGTGCAGTCAGCGTCAGTTGCTGCGCTTTATCGATCAGCAGTGATTCAGTGGTAGCCTCGCCCGACGCAGCGCGATAGTTACGGAAACCATCAGCAACAGGTTTGAGCAGCTCGAACATCTCGATATCCGTCTGATCCTGACGTGCATCTACGCGACCTGGTGTGAACGGAACACTGATGCTGATACCCGCAGCACTCGCCGCTTTTTCGACACCAACAACACCGGCGAGAACAATAATGTCAGCGAGTGAAGCCGTGTGTGAGGATTTATAGATCCCCTCCAGCACCGGCAATGCGCGTGCTGCTGCGGCATTAACCTCCCAGTCGCGCTGCGGAGCTAATGCCAGACGCGCACCGTTGGCACCGCCACGTTTATCCCCACCGCGGAAGGTGGAGGCAGAAGCCCAGGCAACAGAAACCAGCTCGCTCACAGAGAGACCAGACTCAGCAATCGCCGTCTTCAGGTTAAGGATATCTTCCTCGCTCGGGTTGAAGAACGCATGTGGCAGCGGATCTTGCCAGATCAGATCTTCTTTCGGCACTTCCGGTCCGATGTAACGAGATTTCGGCCCCATATCCCTGTGCGTCAGTTTGAACCACGCACGGGCAAAGGCTTCGTTGAACGCTTGCGGATCATCGAGGAAGCGACGTGAAATCTTCTCAAACTCTGGATCAAAACGCAGCGTCAGGTCAGTGACCAGCATCGTCGGCTTACGTTTCTTCGACGGATCGAACGGATCCGGGATAATTTCCGGTGCATCTACGGCTTCAAACTGGATGGCGCCTGCCGGGCTACGAGTCTGTACCCACTCATATTTGAACAGGTTTTCGAAGAAATAGTTGCTCCACTGGGTCGGCGTTTGCGTCCAGACGACTTCCAGACCTGACGTAATGGCATCAGCACCGACACCGGAACCAAAATCACTTTTCCAGCCTAAGCCCTGGTTTTCGATCGGGGCCGCTTCTGGATCAGGACCTACGTGCGTTGCCGGGCCTGCGCCGTGAGTTTTACCTAACGTATGACCACCCGCGATCAGCGCAACGGTTTCTTCGTCGTTCATCCCCATATTGCCAAATGTCGCGCGAATAGCTGCAGCCGCAGAAAGCGGTTCGCCACTGGCATTTGGTCCTTCCGGGTTAACGTAAATCAGCCCCATTTCGGTTGCTGCTAATGGGCGTTTTGCCAGTTCTTCCGGGTTACGGTGGGCAAGCCAGGTTTTTTCATCACCCCAGTTAACATCCAGATCCGGTTCCCAGACGTCTTCACGACCGGCACCAAAACCGAAGGTACGGAAACCGGAGTTTTCCAGCGCCACGTTACCCGCGAGGATAAACAGGTCGGCCCAGGAGATTTTCTGACCATATTTTTGTTTGATTGGCCACAACAGACGACGCGCTTTATCCAGGCTGACGTTATCCGGCCAGGAGTTGAGCGGTGCAAAACGTTGCTGACCACGACCCGCGCCGCCGCGACCATCGATTGAACGGTAAGTCCCCGCGCCGTGCCAGGCCATACGAATAAACAGACCAGCGTAGCTGCCCCAGTCTGCTGGCCACCACGGTTGAGACTCTGTCAGCAGATCTTTCAGATCTTTTTTCAGGCCGTAGTAATCTAGCTTGCTAAATTCTTTGCGGTAGTCGAAGTCCTCACCCAGTGGGTTAGAACGGTTAGAATGTTGGTTTAACAGGTCAACACGGAGTTGTTTTGGCCACCAGTCATGAGTGGTTGTTCCCGCACCGGCGCTCTGGTCATGACCGCCATGATGGAACGGGCATTTTCCGGCTGCTGTTGTGTTATGGATATCGTCTGACGTGCTCATCAATATACTCCCTCTACAGTGTTACCCTTACGATACACAGCGTTAGAGAGAAGTTATAATTGAATTAATCCACGGATGCGATAGTTGGGATCTTACATATCATTAGTTAAAGAGATGTAGATCAAATTGATCTTAAATAAGCCTTTTTGATTATGTCCGATTACGGACAAATACCTTATAAAAAAGGGTTTTATCCCTGTTTTCTCTCTGTTCTTTTAAGGAATGAAGGAGAAAAAGCGAGTCAATAGTTTTACTTGTCTGCCCCCTCGCTTCGAGGAGGCATTTTGTGCTTTGTTTTAATTTTGTGATCACCGTGTGATTTTTACAGAAACCAAAGCACTTATAAACCAGGTCGAACACCCAGCGTATGGCAAATCGCGTAACTCATTTCAGCGCGGTTAAGCGTATAGAAGTGGAAATCTTTCACTCCTTCACGGCTTAAAATCTTCACCATATCCATCGCAATATTCGCGCCCACCAGCTTGCGGGTTTCGGCGTCGTCATCCAGACCATCAAACATTTGCGCCATCCACGCCGGAATGCGTACGTTGGTCATGTCAGCAAATTTCTTCGCCTGTTTAAAGTTAGAGACGGGCAAAATGCCAGGAATAATTTCCACATCGATACCCGCCGAAACGCAGCGATCACGAAAACGCAGGTAGCTTTCGACATCAAAGAAGAATTGGGTAATCGCGCGATTGGCGCCGGCGTCCACTTTGCGTTTCAGGTTAAGCAAATCCGCCTGGGCGCTTTTCGCTTCCGGATGCACTTCCGGATACGCCGCCACGGAGATATCGAAATCCGCGACGTCTTTTAACAACGTCACCAGGTCAGAGGCATACATTTCCGGCTTACCGCTTCCCGGCGGCAGGTCGCCACGCAGCGCCACGATATGGCGAATACCGTTATTCCAATAGTCGCGGGCGATGGTCCGCAGCTCGGCAGGCGTCGCATCAATGCAGGTAAGATGCGGCGCAGCTTCCAGACCCGTACGGTCTTTAATGCCTTTAATAATACTGTGCGTGCGGTCGCGCTCGCCGGAGTTTGCGCCATAGGTCACTGAAACAAATTTCGGTTTCAGGCTGCTAAGACGATCGATGGAGTTCCACAGGGTCTGCTCCATTTCACTGGTACGCGGCGGGAAAAATTCGAACGAAACATTAATCTGCCCCTGGACTTCGGCCAGGCTCTGATTCAGGGCATCCCGCTGGCTGGCGTGAAAAAAGCTCATACCTTACCTCATCAATCGCTTGTAGTTATATGTTGTGTTGTGAACATCTATCCATTTAGACGTCCAGATGTAAAGATGAAGGAAAAGCCGAGGGGCGTCAACCGAAAAATGCCCCATGATGGTGAGGAAAAATCAGGGAAGATGAATTTTCTTCATTTGAATGTGGGAGTAAATGGGTTCTCTCACATTATCGCGCGCGAAGTAATGAATAAACGGATAAACCATCGGCTTCAAATTTATTTAAATAAGAGTTAATTAATATGCTCGTCTGTGTTAGCTGGACACTTATTTAAATAAAACAAATAGATACCATAATTTGCATTCAATACTGCATGTTTATTATTTGAACTACTTCAAACTATTAACAATTTCTCCAAAATTATGTTGCAGAGCAATTATGCATCCCCCACGATAAGTAGAACGTTCTACTAGAACGTTCTACTTATACAAAAAAAGACTAATTCGCGCAGATTTATGCGCTATTCGGGGGAAATCAGCATGAATCTGATGTCGAGTTTCGTGAAGTCACTTTCTAAATTGTCGATGATTGGTCGCGCCCTAATGCTGCCAATTTCGCTTCTGCCTGCCGCTGGGCTGTTACTGGCGTTCGGAGATAAATTCCATTTGCCGTTGATGATGAATGCAGGCGGCATTATTTTTGATAACTTGCCGATGCTTTTTGCTATCGGTTCCGCCGTAGGGCTGGCTTCTGAATCAGGAATTGCGGCGTTATCCGCAGCCGTTTCCGTTTTTGTCACCAATATCACCATCAGCACCGTACTTAGCATCACGCCAGAAATGGCCGGGCAAGGCGGCAAATACGCGATGGTGGTGGGTATCCCCACATTGCAAATGGGCGTTTTTGGCGGCCTGATATGTGGGATCCTGGCGGCGTGGTGTTACAACCGTTTTCATACCATGCAATTGCCAGAATTCCTTGGTTTTTTCTCCGGGAAACGCTTTGTCGCTATCGCGACGGCTTTTCTCTCCTTCATTCTTGGCCTGTTACTGCCCTATGTCTGGCAACACATTCAGTCAGGAATCGATGCATTATCGGTTATCGTTAATGGTAACAACCAGGCGGCATCGACCTTTATTTTTGGTGTAACTGAACGGGCGCTCATTCCGCTTGGCTTGCACCACATCTGGTATCCGTCGTTTTGGTATTCTTTTGGGGATTACACTACCCATGCCGGGCAAATGATTCACGGCGATCAGACGATTTGGTTCAAGATGTTGGAAGAAGGGGTGAAATCATTTAGCAGCGACAGTTATCATGACGCCGGTAAATTTATGCAAGGCGAATTCCCCCTGATGCTGTTTGCCCTGCCTGCGGCGTGCCTGGCGATGTACCATGAAGCGCACACAAAGAATAAGAAAATTGCCGCCGGTATTCTGTTCTCTGCCGCATTAACCTGTTTTCTGACCGGTATTACAGAACCCGTTGAATTTACATTTATCTTTGTCGCCCCTGTGCTGTATATCTTCAATGCCATCATGGCAGGCCTTTCCTATATGGCGATGTATCTGCTACATGCACATATTGCCAAATCCTTCTCTGCAGGGCTTATTGACTATATTTCGTTTGGCATCCTGCCATCCTTTAACGGCTATGAAACCAACTTCCTGAGCGCCATTATCGTCGGCGTGCCAATGGCGGTGATCTACTACTTCACCTTCCGCTTTGTTATTCGTCGTTTTGATGTGAAAACGCCTGGTCGTACTGAAACTACGGTTAGCGCTAATGATAAAACCGATGACGAGCTGGCAACAGAAATCATCACGCTGCTTGGCGGTCAGCAAAACATTAAATCGGTAGGCTCCTGCATCACGCGTTTACGTCTGGAAGTCTCTGATAAAGAAGCGGTGGATCAGGATGGTCTAAATAATATTGGCGCCCGTGGCGTGGTTTATGTTGGCGATAACGGCATTCAGGTCATTTTTGGCGCGCGAGCGCAATTTATCGCGCAAACCATGTCGACGATGATCGGTAAATAGCCTTAAGATTACTCGATGTCAGAGGTTCTGGTCCCTGACCAGAACCTTCTTGCTATTTAAAGAATCAACGTTGTTCAGGGAGTGAGTTTGAAGAAAGTCAGCATAATTGATGTTGCCAAAAGAGCCGGAGTTTCCGTCTCTACCGTGTCGCTAGTGCTGCGCCAGAAAGGGAAAATCTCAGAGGCGACCATCGGGAAAGTTCATGCTGCTATTGACGAACTGGGCTACGTGCATAATGTTGCCGCCGCCAATTTACGTTCCCACACGTCAAATATTATCGGACTGATTTTACGTGATTTTAGCGATAGCTTTTCCATCAAAGTGATGGCCAGTATTGTTCAGGAACTGGAAGCCAGGGGCTATATGGTATTCCTTGGGCAACCACAGAACGAACATGAACATCTTGAACGTTGTTTACTTTCCTTCAAGCAACAAGGTGTTGCCGGAGTGATTTATCTGGCTTCCGATGCGCATCGTGAAACCCTCCCCACGCTAATCCGCCAGTGTTCGCTTCCCCTTGTTGTCGCGTCACAAACGCTTATCAAAGATGAGTGCAACCTGGTATTGCGTGACAACCAGCAGGCAGCAAGTCTTGCCACACGTTATTTAATTGAGCGCGGCCATCGTTACATTGCCTATCTCGGTGGCAGAGAAAGTGATCTTATCCGTCAGCAGCGACTGGTTGGTTTTCGCCAGACCCTGGCAAAATTTGGCATTGCTTGTCGTGACGAGTTCACGCCAGCCTGTGACGGTGACACCTGGGCTGCCAGCATGGCAACGCGCCAGTTGCTGGAAAATAACAACGCCATTACCGCCCTGCTCTGCCATTCGCCCGAGGCCATGATTGGCAGCATCAACGGCATACATCAGGTGGGGCGTACCGTCGGGAAAGACGTCTTTCTGACCCAGCAGGTAGCGCTAATTGGTTTTGAAGATATGCTGCATATCAACCTGACCTCTCCTGTTTTCACCTATGTATCTTCCGCCAGTGAAGAAACCGGACGCCAGGCAGCGACCCTGATGATTCGCAAATTAAAAGACCCGGATTTGCAAACCCAAAGAATTGCGCTTTCCGGGCAACTGGTGGTGCGGGAATCGGCGTAAAAGAGATGCTTTCAAATAATTCTTTGCCGAAAGCATCCTTCTTTTACAAGCCAGGGTAAAAGCAATTACAACAACTGCGCCAGTCGGTTGATATCCGACTGAATCGCCCCGGCGGTGACGTCGCGCCCTGCGCCAGGCCCACGGATCACCAGCGGATTATCGCGATACCAGCGGCTTTCGATGGCAAAGACGTTATCGCACGGCAGCAATGATGCCAGCGGATGGTCTTCACGTACCGCTTCCACGCCTACACGCGCTTTGCCGTTGGCATCGAAACGCGCTACGTAGCGCAGCACCAGCCCCATTTCACGGGCCGCTTCCAGCCGTTGCACCATCTGCTCGTTAAGTTCATCGCCATTTTCAAAGAAGTGGTCGATGCTGCCGCCTTCGCAATGGGCAGGCACCAGCGACTCCACGCGTACCTGATCCGGTTCGATGTTGTAACCTGCTTCACGCGCCAGAATCACCAGCTTGCGCATCACGTCTTTGCCAGAGAGATCGTCACGCGGGTCAGGCTCGGTTAAGCCCTGCTGCCAGGCCTGATCCACCAGCTCGGTAAACGGCACGCTACCGTCGAATTGCAGGAACAGCCAGGAGAGCGTGCCGGAGAAGATCCCGCTGATCGACAAAATAGTATCGCCGCTGTCGATCAGATCGCGCACGGTATGGTTGATCGGCAAGCCCGCACCGACGGTGGCATTGTACAGCCAGTGACGCCCGGTTTTTTCGAAGGCGTCGTGGATCTGGCGATATTTATTGCTGTCGCTGGCTCCCGCCAGTTTGTTGGCACTGATGACGTGGAAACCGTGGCTGGCGAAATCGAGATATTGATCAGCAAGCTGCTGGCTGGCGGTAACGTCCAGCACCACTAAATCATCATACGGATGGGCGCGCATCCACAGGAACAGCGACTCTTCATCCTGCTCGACGGCTTCGTCGTTGAAGAAGGCTAACGCGCGGCTGGCGTCCAGCCCTTCGTAGCTCAACAGGCTGCGACGGCTGTCCACCACGCCTGCCAGCACAAATTCAAAGCCGGTGCGTGCCGAGAGCGTACTCTGCTCGCGGGCGAACAGTTCCAGCCAGCGGGAGCCGATATTGCCCTTGCCGAACAGCACCAGGCCGATGCGTTTTTCTGCACGGAAGACGGACTGATGCAGCCCCTGAATCAGGCTTTCGGTTGGTCCGGTGCGCAGTACTGCCACCAGGCTGATGCCGTCATCCGACTGCCAGGTAAACTCGACCGGCTGGCCTTTCAGTTGCTGCCAGAAGCGGTGGCAATGCAGCGGGTTACGGGTGACGCCCGCCCCAACCATCGCCACCAGAGCCAGCCCCTGACGCAGGCGCAGTTCGCCAGGTAATCCCGCTTCGTCGAGGATTTTCAGGGCGCTGTCAGCGACTTCTGAGGTGTAGCAAAATTGCAGCAACTGGCGATCGTTATGCACGCCAACTGCCAGTGGACGCACCTGCGCGCGTTTCAGGATTTGGTCGACCTCTTTATGCGCCAGTTTGAAATCCTGACTGGTAGGCACCTGAAACTCAATTAAACAGACATCATCGTGGCTGGTGACAATACGCGCGCCAGTACCCGAGGCCAGCACGCGTTCAATGCGCGTGGAGCCTTGATCCGGCGTGTAGCTACAGCGCAGTTGCAGGTCGATTTCACTACCGGATACAGGCTGTAAAGTACGGGCATGAAGAACGGGAGCCGCCAGACGCGCCAGTTCGCTGGCTTCATCCAGACGCAGCAATGGCAGCAGGCAGGCATCTTTCACTTTACGCGGGTCGGCGCTATATACCCCGGCGACGTCGCTCCAGATGGTTACACGAGAAACGCCCGCCAACGCACCGATTTGTGTCGCGGAATAGTCGGAACCGTTACGCCCCAGCAGCACCGTTTCACCAGCGTTGTTACGGCTGATAAACCCAGTCACCACCAGACGTTTGCCCGGATGTTGTACCAGTAGCTGTTGCAGCAACGGATAAGAAAGCCCTTCATCAACCTGCGGTTGTGCGGCGCGTTCGGCGCGTAAAAACTCGCGGGCATCAAGCCATGCCGCTGGCAGCCCCTGTTGATTAAGCACCGCAGACATTAAGCGTGCTGACCACACTTCCCCGTGGCCCACCACTTCTGCATACACCGCATCGGTGATACCGCTGTCGAGCAGCGCCGCCAGCCGCTCAAGATCGCTGACAAAAGCGCTAATGAGGCTATCGGCTTCTTCGGCGGGTAACAGGCCGCTAATCAGATCGCACTGATAACGACGCAACGTTTGTTGAACCTGATGCGCAGAGAGACGATCGGTCTGGCTTAGTTTCAACCAGTTAATCAACTGGTTAGTGGTGCTACCGGCGGCGGAAACCACCATCATATCGTCGGGCTGGGAGTACTCAGCCATAATGCCCGCGACACGCAAATAACACTTCACATCAGCCAGACTACTGCCACCAAATTTATGCAGTTGACGACCTTTCGCCCCTGCCTGCGCAATCACACTCATTTTTACCCCTTGTTTGCAGCCCGGAAGCCATTTTCCAGGTCGGCAATTAAATCTTCGCCATCTTCAATACCGGTGGAGATACGCAGCAGCGTCTCGGAGATCCCGGCGGCAGCACGCGCTTCTGGCGCCATGCCTGCATGTGTCATGGTTGCGGCGTGAGAGATTAAACTTTCCACTCCCCCTAACGATTCCGCCAGCGTAAACAACGACAGCCCGCCCAGGAAACGACGCAGCGTCTGCTCATCGCCATCCAGTTCAAAACTCAACATTGCGCCAAAGCCTTTTTGCTGGCGCGCGGCAATTTCATGCCCCTGATTTTCCGGCAGCGACGGGTGATACAGTTTTTTCACCAACGGCTGGGTTTGCAGATATTTCACAATCGCCTGCGCGTTGCGCTGGGCCAGCTCCATACGCGGCACCAGCGTTCGCAACCCGCGCAGTAGCAGATAGCTGTCAAACGCGCCGCCCGTCACGCCAATATTGTTTGCCCACCAGGCAAGTTCAGTGACAACGTCCGGGTCTTTAGCAATCACCACGCCGGCCACCACGTCAGAGTGACCGTTCAGATATTTCGTACATGAATGCAACACCAGATCGGCACCCAATGCCAGCGGATTTTGCAATGCCGGGCTTAAGAAGGTGTTATCCACCACGCTCACCGCCCCGACTTCCCTTGCCAGATGGCAGATTTTCGCAATATCCACGACGCGTAACAATGGATTACTTGGGCTTTCTACCAGCACCAGTTTAGGTTTTTCCGCCAGTGCCGCCTGCAATGACTGCTCATCACCTTGATCAACAAACAGCACGCGATAACAGCCGCGTTTTGCCAGGCTGTCAAACAGGCGATAGCTGCCGCCGTAGCAGTCGTGCGGTGCAACCAGCAGATCGCCAGGTTTCAAAAAGACGGTAGTCACCAGGTGGATCGCGGACATGCCGGTATTAGTAAGCACTGCACCAGCACCGCCTTCCAGTTCTGCCAGCGCACGCTGAACCACATCGCGCGTTGGATTGCCGCGACGCGAGTAATCATGCGCGCGCGGTTCGTTAAATCCGGTAAAGTTATAGGTGCTGGAAAGATGGATCGGTGGGACAACGCAACCATACTGTTCGTCGTCATTTAACCCGCTACGCACTGCGATGGTGGCCTGTTTACGCGTCATGTGATGAAGTTCCCTGGGCTTTGTCGGTGAAATGTCAGCCACCAGAGTAAACATTGTGTTAATGGACGTCAATACATCTGGACATCTAAACTTCTTTGCGTATAGATTGAGCAATTCCCCAATAACCGTTAAAATTACATGCATTATCACGCCGACAGGTGCATTACACGATGTCACGGTAGCGCCTGTACGGTAAACTATGCGGGTTTATGGCCATTACCAACATTAATTGTGTGGTCTGGTTTCAATTTATTGACGAAGAGGATTAAGTATCTCATGGCTGAATGGAGCGGCGAATATATCAGCCCATACGCTGAGCACGGCAAGAAGAGTGAACAAGTCAAAAAGATTACGGTTTCCATTCCTCTTAAGGTGTTAAAAATCCTCACCGATGAACGCACGCGTCGTCAGGTGAACAACCTGCGTCACGCTACCAACAGCGAACTGCTGTGCGAAGCGTTTCTGCATGCCTTTACCGGGCAACCTCTGCCGGATGATGCCGACCTGCGTAAAGAGCGCAGCGACGAAATTCCGGAAGCGGCAAAAGAGATCATGCGTGAGATGGGGATTAACCCGGAGACGTGGGAATACTAATGCTGAAAAAAGCGGTCTGGCGTTAACCAGCCGCTTTTTTTATACATGGACGTTTAACTATGAAAAACAGGCTGCTGATCCTCAGCCTGCTGGTTTCTGTACCTGCCTTTGCCTGGCAACCACAAACCGGCGACATCATCTTTCAGATCTCTCGCTCATCGCAAAGTAAAGCGATCCAACTGGCAACTCATTCCGATTACAGCCACACCGGTATGCTGGTGATACGCAACAAAAAGCATCGGTGATGAAAGTAAGCGAGTGGGCCAATCACATCGTGACTGGCCCTAAAACTTAGCTTTTTTGGGTCTGAAGCTCTGGTTGATACGTCTCAGCATCATTTTGACGTTGTTTTTCCATAGCGATCGCACCAAAGTGCGTTAACGTACAGAAAATGATGCAACAGATAACACCAGCAAGCAGAAGATAAAAACCACCATCCCAACCAACCTCATCGACCATAATACCAAACAGGCTTGTACCAAGCGTCGCTCCAAGAATATAGCTCATGAAACCACGCAAACCGACAGCGGAGCCCACGGCAAAACTGGGAACAATTTCCATTGTCTGAACAGAGGCCAGGAACTGCGGAACATAGATAAGGCAGCCCACGCAAGCAGCGAAAATAGTAATAGAGAGTAGAGAATCGCTTTTCCAGTACCCCAACAGGCAGAAGAAAATCAATACCATACTGATAATCGCTGGCGGCATACGGCGACCATGAAATAATTTATCACTCAACCAGCCAGCAAATAATGTCGTTGGAATAGCCGCCCATTCGAAGATTAAAAATGCCGTACTCATTTCGGTCTTTGTAAAATGCTTCACGCTTAACAAATAAATAGGTAACCAGCTGATAATTCCGAAACGCACCATATAGACAAAAACATCAACGAAAGAGACAAACCAGGCATTCTTATTTTTAAGCACATAGGTACAAAAAATTTGCCAGGCCGTCATATCTTCCGGCGCACGATCATCTTTTGCTTTAATGCTGACGTCGTCCGGAACGATTTCGTTTAATGGCGGCAAACCTTCACTTACCGGTGAACCTTTACCTGACATCAGTACCACGATAGCAATGACAACAGAGACAATCGCTGGAATAACATATGTTGCTATTTTCCAGTGTTCAGTGCCCAGTACGGCAAATGCGCCGCCGACAATCGGAGCAACAATACCACCACCCACGTTGTGCGAAATATTCCAGACCGCGCCGACAATGCCCCGTTCTTTACGAGGAAACCAGTTGGCGATCGTAATAAACGACGGGCCAACACCCATTCCCTGAAAGAAACCATTCAGAATGACAAGTCCTGCAAACATCCAGAATGCGAAACTAAAACCAAGTGCCACGTTAACGAGAGCACAAAGTATTAAACCCACTGCCATATATACTTTAGGATTAGCTTTATCCGCCAGACTGCTCATTATCCCTTTACTAATACCGTAGGCTATCAGCATACAACTGCTTAACAGCCCTATTTGCGTCGCAGAAAGATTGAGCTCTTGTTTTAAATACGGTGTAGAGAGAACAAAGTTATTCCTGACAATGTAATACGAAAGATAACCGATAAATACGCTGAATAACGCCTGCATACGGTAACGATTATAGGTACTTTTCACTTCACTTTCAGGAACCTTATGTGTTGCCACTTTAGGTTTCAATAAAGAAAGCATATATCACCTTCCAGTTCATAGTGTTGTTTAATCAAATAATAATATTCATAGCAATGCTCATTACTACTCTCTGAAGAGTATTTAAAAAGTCTTTGCTTAGTGAGTTTTGAAGATAGTGAAGCAAGAGAGTTTAAGTTACAATACAGGGCAAATGAGTCAAAACTGACTCAAAAAAACAAATTCAATGTTCCATTTCTTTCCCATATTTGATGTTGGAAAATGCAACATGGTTATTATTTAAACCTTAACGTGTTACAACAGGCCCAATTTAAAAAAAATTAGTTTTATTAAAATTTTCATTTTTTGAGTTCAATCACATATTTTGCTTCTATAATCGGGATCATTGAAGATACTTGTTCTTGTTATGCCAGAGAACCATGCTGCACAACATGAAAACCTTCATCACCGCACAACAAAAAGCAGAGTCTGAACACCTTCAGGATATCCGTCGTAACACGCTGATTTGCGCTCAAATTAGGGCCTTTTTTATGGTTTCTGAAGACTGGAACTCCGTCATGATTACTGAGGCGCTAAGTCTGCATCAGGCCACCGCAGATGACCCTATTTACGATAGTGCTTGTTATTACCATCCTCAACGAGTAAAAAATGGGATGAAGCCGCCAATAACAAATTTCATTTTTTACTGCTATACAGTCAGAACCTGAATCTGAGAGCGAAAATGTGGAAATTAACTAATGCACATTTCCGTAACAGTCACTTGCGGATATAGTAATGCTGGTTGCTTGCCGAATTAATGATAATTTACAAATACAAAAACATATGGCTTAAAGTTCGTTGCTTATGTTAACTAATGGATAACAACATGGATTACAGCCCAGGAATTTATCTCTTATTAATGGGATTTTTGACATGATTCGCATTATACAAAGAGCGCTAATCTGTTGGATTTTATATATCAGCGTTGCCTCAGCGCATGAATTAGTGATTGCTACAACGCTTTCTTCGGAAGCGACAGAGCACATTATCAGTCAATGGCAAAAGCAACCACAGGCAACCAAAATCCGTACGCTCAACCGAACCAGTGCATCTATTGAGCGCCTGCTGGAAAATCCATTGGGTGAAAATATTGATCTGGTACTGAGTTCATCCCCGATGTTGCTACAGCGGTTACAAAGTAAAAATCTGCTCCAGCCATTTAATAATCAAATAGAAACAAGTAGAAAGTTAGTACCGGAATCCATTCGTTCAACCACCGTTGCTGTTGCCATATCGGGCTACGGCATTCTTATCAATGTGGCGCATCTGGAAGACAAAAAAGAGCCGGTGCCAACGTCATGGCAGGAATTAAGTAAGTCGCGTTATCAAGGAACGCTATTAATGAGCAGTCCTTCTCGTTCAGATACTACTCATCTGATGATTGAAGATCTTCTGCAGCAACAAGGATGGAGTAGCGGTTGGAGTACACTACTGAAAATAGGCGGTAATCTCGCCACCATTTCATCACGTAGCTTCGGCGTAGCAAATAAGATCAGTACAGGACTGGGGGACGCTGGTCCGGTAATCGACAATTACGCTAACGTACTGCTTAATAATTCAACTTTACGTTTCAGCTATTTCCCCAACTCGCGCGCAGCGCCTATGTTTATTGCCATTACAGAAGGCAGTAATCATCCACAAGAGGCGGGACGTTTTATTGATTTCTTGTTGAGTCCGGAAGGTCAGCAAGCACTGAGCGATTCTGATTCAGGGAAGTATCCGGTATATCCTCTGCCCTCCGGCACTCCACTCGCTGACCAACAAATGCGGTTATTTGCATCTCCTTCGCTTGATTACCCGTTGATCATGCAACGCCAAAAGCTCGTGCAATTGTTATTTGATTATGCGATTACTTTTCGCCTTACCGAGCTTCAGAAAAGCTGGAAAGCATTATATGCCGCAGAACATCGGCTTAAGCGGACATTGCCAGAGATGCGCGCACTATTAACCGCGGTTCCCGTTACTCCGCAACAGTCTGTTAATCCTACATATCTACAGCAATTCGAACTGCAATCAGGTTTTCGTGAAGCCCAGATTATGGCATGGCAGCAGTTTTTCCTGCAGCAGCAGCAATTAGTGAATACGCAACTTGAGTCATTAAAGTGAAACAACTACATACTATCGGGACGAGCTTGCGTCTCGCCTTTGTTTTTAGTGCCGTTCTTACGCTATTCGTTAGTGTAGTTAGCCTTTATTCCTGGCATGAACAAAATTCCCAGGTTCGCTACGCACTTGACGATTATTTCCCACGAATTCAGGCTTCATTTCTTTTTGAAGAAAACCTTACGGCATTGGTAAATGAATTCAATGAACTACAACAGACAACCAACACCGATAGCCGCCTTCAGGTAAGAGAGCAAATTGAACAACGGCTACAAAAAATTCAGTCAATTAATCCCCATCTTGATTCAGTACATCAAAGTGCGCTTAACCAACAGGTCGCCAGTAGTCGCAAATTGCTGAGTAATCTCGATAAAGCATTAAATGAACATAATAAGGAAAACGGAAAACTCGACGTTATCTCTTCAAGAGTTAACTGGTTGCATGACGATTTCAATAATGAACTCAACTCCCTGACTCAGGATTTAAGTTGGCAACAATCATCATTGCTCAATCAACTCAGCCAACGGAAAGATCTTCACGAAAACCAGGGGTTGCAAAATGCACTGCAATCTATTCAAAACGAGTTGCAGCTCGTTTTCGAACTCTCACATATAGAAACTGAAATCGTCAGTACCTTAAAGGAGATGCTTAACACGCATAACAATGATACCGAGTCGTTAAGACAACATATTCAATACCTGGATTTTTTGAAGCATAGCATTGACGAAAATGTGCGGTCGTTAGCTTCTTATTCCAGCACTATTACATTACACCAGACAGTTTATTCCCTGTGGGAACTGGGTACACAGAAAAATTATCTACCCGAAACTCTGGCCGCCTGGCAGCAGGCTCAACAGACCCTTATGAATACCATCAGGGATAAAGAGCGTGTATTTACGCAAATACGTGGCCAATTAGAAACGCAACTGGGTAATAGCCATCAACAGCTACAAACTTTCAATCTGCGATTAGAAAAAATAATGCAAATTAGTGGACTACTGATTTTTGCCGCTATGGTGACGGCCTTACTGTTCGTTATTCTGGTGAATTACTTCTACATTCGGCCAAGAATGATCCGCCGTTTTCGCTTACTGAATGATGCCGTCGTCAAATTAAGTAACGGTGAACTCGATGCAGATATTCCAGTCTCCGGCAATGATGAGCTTGGTAGAATTGCCAACCTACTCCGCCAGACGATAGAGCAAATTAATCAGCAGCAACGTCAACTGGGGCAGGAAATCTGTGATCGAATCGCGACAGAAAAAAATCTGCGAACAGCACAAAGTGAATTGATCCAAACCGCCAAACTGGCCGTAGTCGGGCAGACAATGACAACACTGGCACATGAAATCAATCAACCGCTTAATGCATTATCTATGTACCTGTTCAGCGCCAATCGCGCTATAGAGCAACAAGACGCTGGTTTGGCGAAAAACTATATCGTTACGATGCGATCGCTGGTTGAGCGCATGGATAATATCGTTAAACGACTGCGAAACTTCGCCCGCCGCCGCGATAGTGAACTCGTAGGTGGAGCAATTAATTTACAGCAGGTAATTTATTCATCCTGGGAGCTTCTGGCATTGAAACATCGGCCACTGAAAGCATCTCTTCACTACCCGGATAATTTTCCTGCCGTTTATGGCGATGATGTTTTGATTCAACAAGTTTTAGTTAATTTATTTACGAATGCCCTGGAAGCCAGTCAGGAAAAACCGCCCACAATAACCATTAACTTTGAAGAAGAAGACACCACGTTAACGCTCTATATTGCTGATAATGGAAAAGGCTGGCCAGTGCTTCTGGCTGATCGACTATTAACACCATTTACGACTGACAAAGCTGTAGGTTTAGGTATTGGTCTTTCGATTAGTCATTCTATTATGCGTCAGTGCCAGGGAGAGCTATATATCGCGTCTACCCTCGACCGCCATGCGTTGGTTATTCTATGTTTCAGGAAACTTTAAGCATGACAGATACAACTCCAACAATACTGCTCATTGATGACGACAATGATGTTCTGCAAGCCTACAGTTCTCTCTTACAGCAAGAGGGTTATACCGTATGTACCTGTAGCAATCCTTCAGAAGCGCTGCAATTGCTGCAAGATACCTGGGAAGGAATCGTGGTATGCGACGTTTGCATGCCGGATATTTCAGGCATTATGCTGCTGGAAAAAATAATGCTGATTGATCCTAATCTTCCCATTCTGATGATCACCGGCCACGGCGATGTCCCAATGGCCGTTGAAGCGGTAAAAAAAGGAGCGTGGGATTTCCTGCAAAAACCGATCAATCCGGAACAATTTTTATCGCTTATCGAAAAAGCGCTGGCAGAGCGTGAAGATTATCTGGAACAAAAAAAATGGCGACGAGCGCAATTTAATCGGCACTTAATTGGTAACAGTGGCTGGGTTCGTCAGACACGTCAGCAGCTTGAAACTCTGGCAGAAACCGATCTTCCCGTCTGTTTTTACGGCGAACCTGGAACCGGCAGAACATTAGCCGCCCATTATCTTCACCAATTTAGTTCTCGCAAGGAAAGGCCTTTAATTGAACGCACACTCAGCGCTAATAGTCAGCAACCGCTGGAAGAATGGGTGGAAGAAGCCAAAGGTGGCACGCTGTTATTAAAAGAACTTGAATATTTAACGCAAGAAAATCAGCGTCTCTTGATTCAACTCCAGGAACGCCCACAGGATCGGTCGTTTCGTCTGATTGTTGTTAATCAAAGCCCTCTGGCTGCACTTGCCGCCACACAAAAAATTATTCCCGCATTGTATTTTCTTTTTTCACTTACCCACATCGAATGCCCACCGCTAAGTCAACGCCCGGGGGATATTGAGCCTATTTTTCACCATTATCTAACTCTCACCTGTAAACGATTAAATCGCCAACAACCGCTGCTGGGGAAAACGTTTTATAAGCGACTGATGGCGCGAACCTGGCCCGGTAATATCATTGAATTAATAAATGCAGCAGAATTGGTGGCTGTGGGTGTTTTAATGCTGGACGACTCAGTCAGTTTGCAGATGATGGATGCTGATCCAACACCACTTGATGAACGTGTAGAAAGCTATGAAAGACAAATAATTATTGATGCACTCAACTTCTTCCAGGGACGTATCAACGACGTTGCCGATTACTTTCAGATCCCCAGAAAAAAACTGTATTTGCGCATGAAAAAATACGATATTGATAAAATGGATTTTCGCGATGTAAAGGAAAGATAACAATCCAATACGTTATCCTGCTAATGAAAGTTTTCAGGCACAAAAAAAGCGCCGTTCGGCGCTTTTTTCGGAAATCCGGTCTTATTTGCTGCCCGGGATGTTGAAACGCTTGTTGAAGCGGTCAACACGGCCACCGGTAGCAACATCACGCTGTTTGCCAGTGAAGAACGGGTGGCACTTGCTGCACACGTCGAGGTTCAGATCATGACCAACGGTGGAGCGGATTTTCATTACGTTACCGCAAGAGCAGCTAGCAGTAATTTCTTCGTATTTCGGGTGAATATCTTTTTTCATGGGAAAACCTCGGTTTAAGGCCGCGTCGCTCTTCCAGCCCTAACGCCAGACACCACGCGATGTTTAAAGTATAGTTTCAATACGATCATTTCGTATCAAAGGCGCCGAATCATACAGAAATTAACCAGCGTATGCAAACTGATCCGCACTCCTCTACCGCAATGTGTATACTGTTCCACCGAATTTCAAGTCAGGATGATGCTATGCCCGTTGCCCACGTTGCCTTGCCCGTTCCGCTTCCCCGCACCTTTGACTATCTCCTGCCAGAAGGCATGACTGTTAAAGCCGGGTGTCGCGTGCGCGTGCCGTTTGGCAAACAGCAGGAGCGCATCGGGATTGTCGTGTCAGTTACCGACGTCAGCGAGTTGCCGCTCAACGAACTGAAAACCGTAGTAGAAGTGCTGGACAGTGAACCCGTTTTTTCCAGTTCCGTTTGGCGCTTACTGCTTTGGGCGGCGGATTACTATCATCATCCAATTGGCGATGTATTGTTTCATGCCTTGCCGATTTTATTGCGCCAGGGGCGGCCTGCGGCGAACGCGCCCATGTGGTACTGGTTTGCTACCGAACAAGGTCAGGCGGTGGATATCAACAGCCTGAAACGTTCGCCTAAGCAACAACAGGCGCTGGCGGCGTTGCGACAAGGGAAAATCTGGCGTGACCAGGTAGCGGAACTTGAATTCAACGATGCCGCACTACAGGCGCTGCGCAAAAAAGGTCTTTGCGAGCTGGCAAGCGAAACGCCGGAATTTAGCGACTGGCGAACGAACTATGCTGTTACTGGCGAACGTCTACGGCTGAATACCGAACAAGCCACCGCCGTTGGCGCAATTCATAGCGCGGCGGATACTTTTTCTGCCTGGCTGCTGGCGGGCGTTACCGGTTCCGGTAAAACAGAGGTTTATTTGAGCGTGCTGGAAAACGTGCTCGCTCAGGGCAAGCAGGCGCTGGTGATGGTGCCGGAAATCGGCCTGACACCCCAGACGATCGCCCGTTTTCGTGAACGGTTTAATGCGCCAGTGGAAGTTCTGCATTCCGGCCTGAATGACAGTGAGCGCCTTTCGGCCTGGCTGAAAGCGAAAAATGGCGAGGCGGCGATTGTGATTGGCACCCGTTCCGCACTGTTTACACCGTTTAAAAATCTCGGTGTGATTGTTATCGATGAAGAGCACGATAGTTCCTACAAGCAGCAGGAAGGCTGGCGCTATCATGCCCGCGACCTGGCGGTATATCGCGCGCACAGCGAGAAAATCCCGATAATTCTCGGTTCGGCAACACCCGCGCTGGAAACGTTATGCAACGTGCAGCAGAAAAAATACCGCCTGCTGCGTCTGACACGTCGGGCGGGTAATGCGCGTCCGGCAATTCAACATGTACTGGATTTAAAAGGTCAGAAGGTGCAGGCGGGGCTGGCTCCGGCGTTAATCACCCGTATGCGCCAGCATTTGCAGGCCGATAACCAGGTCATTCTCTTTCTTAACCGCCGTGGTTTTGCGCCTGCACTGCTGTGCCACGACTGCGGCTGGATTGCCGAATGTCCACGTTGCGATCACTACTACACGTTGCATCAGGCGCAGCAGCATTTGCGCTGCCATCATTGCGACAGTCAGCGTCCAGTACCGCGCCAGTGTCCGTCCTGCGGCTCTACCCATCTGGTGCCGGTGGGTCTGGGAACAGAACAACTTGAACAGACGTTAGCGCCGCTTTTCCCTGGTGTAGCCATTTCACGTATCGACCGCGATACCACCAGCCGTAAAGGCGCGCTGGAGCAGCAACTGGCAGAAGTGCATCGCGGCGGCGCGCGAATTTTGATTGGCACGCAAATGCTGGCGAAAGGTCACCATTTCCCGGATGTAACGCTGGTTGCATTACTGGACGTGGACGGCGCGCTGTTTTCTGCCGATTTTCGCTCGGCGGAGCGTTTTGCCCAGCTATACACCCAGGTGGCAGGCCGTGCCGGACGCGCAGGTAAACAAGGCGAAGTGGTGCTGCAAACGCACCATCCGGAACATCCTCTCTTACAAACCTTGCTGTATAAAGGTTATGACGCTTTTGCGGAACAGGCGTTGGCCGAGCGGCGAATGATGCAACTGCCGCCGTGGACCAGCCATGTGATTGTGCGCGCGGAGGATCATAACAATCAGCACGCGCCGCTGTTCCTGCAACAGTTGCGTAATCTGCTTCTCTCCAGCCCATTGGCGGATGACAAATTGTGGGTTCTCGGCCCGGTTCCGGCGCTGGCGCCTAAACGCGGCGGTCGCTGGCGCTGGCAAATCTTGTTGCAGCACCCTTCCCGCGTGCGTTTACAACACATCATCAATGGCACACTGGCGCTTATCAATACCATACCGGATTCACGCAAAGTGAAATGGGTGCTGGATGTTGATCCCATTGAGGGGTAAACCACTCACGATGCGAGGCGGATCGAAAAATTAAATATTCATCACACTTTTCATGAAAATTCTGTAACCGTTTTCACGCACTATCTGCTAAAAATGTTGCCGATATGAAGTAAACATGGATGTAGTACGCCTGACGTGCCAGGCGAGGAGTGAGTGTGAAAGCGAAGAAGCAGGAAACTGCCGCAACAATGAAAGACGTTGCCCTGAAGGCAAAAGTCTCTACAGCGACCGTCTCCCGAGCATTAATGAATCCAGATAAAGTCTCCCTGGCCACCCGTAATCGGGTTGAAAAAGCAGCCCGGGAAGTGGGTTATTTTCCGCAGCCAATGGGGCGTAACGCTAAGCGTAATGAATCCCGAACGATTCTGGTGATTGTCCCGGATATCTGCGACCCCTTCTTTAGCGAAATTATTCGCGGTATCGAAGTCACGGCGGCAAGTCATGGATATCTGGTTCTGATTGGCGACTGCGCACACCAAAATCAGCAGGAAAAGACCTTTATCGACTTGATCATCACCAAACAAATTGATGGCATGTTGCTGCTGGGTTCAAGGCTGCCGTTTGATGCAAGCATAGAGGAACAACGTAATCTGCCGCCGATGGTGATGGCGAACGAATTCGCACCAGAGCTGGAACTGCCTACGGTTCATATCGACAACCTGACCGCTGCCTTTGATGCCGTAAATTATCTGTATGAACAAGGGCATAAACTGATTGGCTGTATTGCCGGCCCCGAAGAGATGCCATTGTGTCACTACCGTCTACAAGGCTACGTGCAGGCACTGCGTCGCTGCGGCATTATGGTTGATCCGCAATATATCGCCCGGGGCGACTTCACCTTCGAAGCCGGAAGTAAAGCCATGCAACAGCTGCTCGACCTTCCGCAACCGCCAACTGCCGTCTTCTGTCATAGCGATGTCATGGCGCTCGGCGCACTTTCTCAGGCGAAACGCCAGGGGCTGAAAGTCCCTGACGACCTTTCCATAATCGGTTTTGACAACATCGACCTGACACAATTTTGCGATCCGCCGCTGACAACCATTGCACAGCCGCGCTACGAAATTGGTCGGGAAGCTATGCTGTTACTGCTTGATCAAATGCAGGGGCAAACGGTCGGAAGCGGCTCACGTTTAATGGACTGCGAGCTTATTATCCGGGGATCGACGCGCACGTTATCTTAAAGTAAACCTTTAAGGCTTCCGTGACTGGTCAAAGGCCCGCCGCTTAAGTAACATGGCGGGCTGACGAACGAATAAATACAGCGAAACGATAGTGGCACAACGAGATTATGTACGCCGCAGCCAACCGGCACCTTCGCGGCGAAAAAAGAGCACCTCACGGAAAAAGCAACGAAATATGCCTGCGGTTTCTCCCGCAATGGTCGCTATTGCTGCAGCCGTTCTTGTGACCTTTATCGGGGGTCTGTACTTCATTACGCACCACAAGAAAGAAGAGTCTGAGACGCTGCAAAGCCAGAAAGTGACCGGAAACGGACTACCTCCGAAACCGGAAGAACGTTGGCGCTACATTAAAGAGCTGGAAAGTCGCCAGCCGGGCGTACGTGCGCCAACAGAACCGTCTGCTGGCGGCGAAGTGAAAACGCCGGATCAGCTGACTCCGGAGCAGCGCCAGCTTCTTGAACAAATGCAGGCTGATATGCGTCAGCAACCAACGCAGCTTGCCGAAGTCCCGTGGAATGAGCAGACACCGGCACAGCGCCAGCAAACGCTGCAACGCCAGCGTCAGGCGCAGCAGTTAGCGGAACAGCAACGCCTGGCTCAGCAGTCGCGTACGACCGAGCAAAGCTGGCAGCAACAGACGCGTACGTCGCAAGCCGCGCCGGTACAAGCGCAACCGCGCCAGTCTAAACCGGCTTCTACCCAGCAACCGTACCAGGATCTGCTGCAAACGCCTGCGCATACAACCTCGCAGCCGAAGCCACAGCAGGCCGCACCAGTAGCACGCGCGGCTGAAGCGCCAAAACCAACAGCGGAGAAGAAAGATGAACGTCGCTGGATGGTTCAGTGCGGTTCATTTAAAGGTGCTGAACAGGCTGAGACTGTACGTGCGCAGTTGGCTTTCGAAGGCTTTGACTCGAAGATTACCACCAACAATGGCTGGAATCGTGTGGTCATCGGGCCGGTGAAAGGCAAAGAGAACGCTGACAACACCCTCAATCGTTTGAAGATGGCAGGCCATACAAACTGCATTCGGCTCGCCACCGGGGGTTGAAACCCTCAAAATCTCCCCCATCTATACTTGCATTATGCCCCGCACAATTGTGCGGGGCTTGAATTCTGTATTCCTAACCAAGGGGTCTGCTCGTGACAACTATAGTAAGCGTACGCCGTAATGGCCACGTAGTAATCGCCGGTGATGGTCAGGCCACACTGGGTAACACCGTAATGAAAGGCAACGTTAAAAAAGTTCGCCGCCTGTATAACGATAAAGTAATCGCAGGCTTTGCCGGCGGCACGGCGGATGCCTTCACGCTGTTCGAACTGTTTGAACGTAAACTGGAAATGCATCAGGGCCATCTGGTTAAAGCGGCAGTTGAGCTGGCAAAAGACTGGCGTACCGATCGCATGTTGCGCAAACTTGAAGCACTGCTGGCGGTCGCGGACGAAACTGCATCGCTGATCATCACCGGTAACGGTGACGTGGTGCAGCCAGAAAACGATCTTATTGCTATCGGCTCCGGCGGCCCTTACGCCCAGGCTGCGGCACGCGCTCTGTTAGAAAACACAGAACTTAGCGCCCGTGAAATTGCTGAAAAGGCGTTGGATATTGCAGGCGATATTTGCATCTATACCAACCATTTCCATACCATCGAAGAATTAAGCTACAAAGCGTAAGGATCTCCCATGTCTGAAATGACCCCACGCGAAATCGTCAGCGAACTTGATAAGCACATCATCGGCCAGGATAACGCTAAGCGTTCCGTGGCGATTGCACTGCGTAACCGCTGGCGCCGCATGCAGCTCAACGAAGAGTTGCGCCATGAAGTGACCCCGAAAAACATTCTGATGATCGGCCCGACCGGCGTCGGTAAAACTGAAATCGCCCGTCGTCTGGCTAAGCTGGCGAACGCGCCGTTCATCAAAGTTGAAGCAACCAAATTCACCGAAGTCGGTTATGTAGGTAAAGAAGTCGATTCTATTATTCGCGACCTGACCGATGCCGCAGTGAAAATGGTGCGTGTACAAGCTATCGAGAAAAACCGTTATCGCGCTGAAGAACTGGCAGAAGAACGTATTCTCGACGTGCTGATCCCACCGGCTAAAAACAACTGGGGACAGACCGAACAGCAGCAGGAACCTTCCGCTGCCCGTCAGGCATTCCGCAAAAAACTGCGTGAAGGCCAACTCGATGACAAAGAAATCGAGATCGATCTTGCCGCAGCACCGATGGGCGTTGAAATTATGGCGCCTCCGGGAATGGAAGAGATGACCAGTCAGTTGCAGTCTATGTTCCAGAACCTGGGCGGTCAGAAGCAAAAAGCGCGTAAGCTGAAAATCAAAGACGCCATGAAGCTGCTGATTGAAGAAGAAGCGGCGAAACTGGTAAATCCGGAAGAATTGAAGCAAGACGCTATCGACGCCGTAGAACAGCACGGGATCGTGTTCATCGACGAAATCGACAAAATCTGTAAGCGCGGCGAATCCTCCGGCCCGGATGTTTCTCGTGAAGGCGTTCAGCGTGACCTGCTGCCGCTGGTAGAAGGTTGTACTGTTTCTACCAAACACGGGATGGTCAAAACAGACCACATTCTGTTCATCGCTTCTGGCGCATTCCAGGTTGCAAAACCGTCTGACCTGATCCCAGAACTGCAAGGTCGTCTGCCGATCCGCGTTGAGCTGCAGGCCCTGACCACCAGCGACTTTGAGCGTATTCTGACCGAGCCGAATGCCTCTATCACCGTGCAGTACAAAGCACTGATGGCGACCGAAGGCGTGAATATTGAGTTCACCGACTCCGGTATCAAACGCATTGCAGAAGCGGCATGGCAGGTAAACGAATCTACCGAAAACATCGGTGCGCGTCGTTTACATACCGTTCTGGAGCGTTTGATGGAAGAGATTTCCTACGACGCCAGCGATTTAAGCGGTCAAACCATCACTATTGACGCAGATTATGTGAGCAAACATCTGGATGCGTTGGTGGCAGATGAAGATCTGAGCCGTTTTATCCTATAATCGCGTTCAATCATTTTCATCATTGTTTGATGGGGCTGAAAGGCCCCATTTTTATTGGCGCGTATTATGACTGAACAACAAATTAGCCGAACTCAGGCGTGGCTGGAAAGTTTACGACCTAAAACCCTCCCCCTCGCCTTTGCTGCAATTATCGTCGGGACGGCGCTGGCATGGTGGCAAGGTCACTTCGATCCGCTGGTCGCTCTGCTGGCACTCATTACCGCCGGGCTATTACAGATCCTCTCTAACCTCGCCAATGACTACGGTGATGCCGTCAAAGGTAGCGACAAACCTGACCGCATTGGACCGCTGCGCGGCATGCAAAAAGGGGTCATTACCCAGCAAGAGATGAAACGGGCGCTCATTATTACCGTCGTGCTCATTTGCCTCTCTGGACTGGCGCTGGTCGCGGTGGCGTGTCATAACCTGGCTGATTTTGTCGGCTTCCTGATTCTTGGTGGGTTATCAATTATCGCCGCTATCACCTATACCGTGGGCAATCGCCCTTATGGTTATATCGGCCTGGGTGATATTTCCGTACTGGTTTTCTTTGGCTGGTTGAGCGTAATGGGCAGCTGGTATTTGCAGGCGCATACGCTGATTCCGGCGCTGATCCTTCCGGCAACGGCCTGTGGTCTGCTGGCAACGGCGGTGCTTAACATTAACAATCTGCGCGATATCAATAGCGACCGCGAGAATGGCAAAAACACACTGGTAGTGCGCTTAGGTGAAGTGAACGCCCGTCGTTACCATGCTTGCCTGCTGATGGGCTCGCTGGTGTGTCTGGCGCTGTTTAATCTCTTTTCACTGCATAGCCTGTGGGGTTGGCTGTTCCTGCTGGCAGCACCGTTGCTGGTGAAGCAAGCCCGTTATGTGATGCATGAAATGGACCCGGTGGCGATGCGTCCGATGCTGGAACGCACCGTCAAAGGAGCATTACTAACTAACCTGCTGTTTGTTTTGGGAATATTCTTAAGCCAGTGGGCTACATAACTGACAAATATCAATTAACAATTGATGATTTTGCCAACAACCCACATAGCGCGAT
The DNA here is from genome assembly GCF_005781105.1 of Escherichia sp. E2586. Classification (NCBI taxonomy): domain Bacteria; kingdom Pseudomonadati; phylum Pseudomonadota; class Gammaproteobacteria; order Enterobacterales; family Enterobacteriaceae; genus Escherichia; species Escherichia sp. E2586. The sequence continues at coordinate 210,402 of NZ_VATN01000001.1, read as the reverse complement.
ATACTGAAAATTCTCGCAGCAACTGAATGTTAAGCCTATGAAATACGATACTTCCGAGCTTTGTGACATCTATCAAGAAGATGTCAACGTCGTGGAACCGCTGTTCTCCAACTTTGGTGGACGGGCGTCGTTTGGCGGACAAATCATCACGGTAAAATGTTTCGAGGACAACGGGTTGCTGTACGATCTGCTCGAACAGAATGGCCGTGGTCGTGTCCTTGTCGTCGATGGCGGTGGTTCTGTTCGTCGCGCACTGGTCGATGCTGAACTGGCACGTCTGGCAGTACAAAATGAATGGGAAGGTCTGGTCATTTACGGCGCGGTGCGTCAGGTAGATGATCTGGAAGAACTGGACATCGGCATCCAGGCGATGGCCGCAATTCCGGTCGGTGCCGCTGGCGAAGGCATTGGCGAAAGCGATGTCCGCGTCAATTTTGGCGGCGTCACCTTCTTCTCCGGCGACCATCTCTATGCCGACAATACCGGGATTATTCTTTCTGAAGATCCGCTGGATATTGAATAAGTATCTGCCATGCGTTAAAAGGGGAATTAAATTCCCCTTTTTTATACATGGACGTATTCATGCAAAATATTATTCTTTTAATTTTATATTTATTTCTTATAGCCGTTAACCATTTCCGCTACAAATTCCTTTTATCTGGCAACACCGGTGAAATGATTTTATATTTTGCTAACGTATTTTTTAACCCACTTGCCCTATCATTTATTACCGCCACAATCATCTGTATAACGATAAAAAAAAGAAGCAGCCGCAGCTTTATTCGCGGCACTTGTTGGTTAATGGGATTATTTCTTATCTATAGCAGCTATACGGTGTGGGAACGGCACAGCACATGGGATTATACTTTCCCGGGGCCAGGTATCACCGTCACGGTTCCGAGCAAACAGTGGGTTGCCAATATAGTAAAACAAGGGCCAACCCTGGTGACTCGGGATGCCCATGCTATTTTAGCTATTGTTGCCTTCTCACAAAATGAACTCGGTGTACATTCAATCGAGGAACTTACCGCGACTCAAAACGGAACTGCAGAAATGCATGTTTGTGATGTTCAGGGATTTACCTGCGCTTATCAGGAAGGAGTGCAAACAATGAGTGATGGCAAAGTAAGACATGCTATTTTCATGACTCTACTGGATAACACTAATTTGATACAACTGGTCGCAGCCATCGACCCAGATTATTTGGACGAATATCAAGAAGAAGTAATGAAAATGATACTTTCTGCCCGTCAATGATCTGATTGATATATTATTGATACGAGATGCATTATCTTATTAATACTATGGATATTAGTTGTTTTTCTTAGTCACCTTCAGCACAGCAATCTGTGGTCCGGGGTCCCTGGCATGGCTGGAAAATATATCAGTTCAGTCTTTCTGGGGTCACTATTACGTCCCGTGCTTGTGTCAGGTCTTTTATGCGCATTCGCTCAAAAAACACTGAAGTAAAAAATAAGGCGCCTTGCGGCGCCTCTGCATGGAAGAGATTAAACCTCTTCCATACGACCCAGCAGGGCCTGCAGACGTTCCTGCCAGCCGTTCTGCTGTTCTTTCAGATGGTTGTTCTCACGCTCCAGCTCTTCGCGCTGATGCTGGGCATTTTGAACTTCCTGCGACAGTGAGTTGTTTTTTTCTTTCAGCTCTTCGATTTCCATCTGCAACAGAGTGATGGTATCAATCGCCTGCTGTACTTTTGCTTCCAGTTTCTCAAACACTTCTAATGACATTGTCATACCTCTCCTGAATTGCAAGGCGTTGATGGATAAAAATCCTCGTCCCGATTACCGGTGACGCCTTAATAAATACGAGCGCATTTTAGTTAGCTCCGATTGTATGAAGCCGCGCCATCGCTGTCCAGCGGCACGCCTTGTAGATTACGGTTTGCCACACTTTTCATCCTTCTCCTGGTGACATAATCCACACCAATCGAAAATGTTAATAAAATTGTTACATTAATGTTCTAACAAACATACATCATGTATAGACAGATGAAAAAAATAGCGCGATAACGCTCATTTTATGACGAAGCACACACATTTTAAGTTCGATATTTCTCGTTTTCGCTCGTTAACGATAAGTTTACAGCATGCCTACAAGCATCGTGGAGGTCCGTGACTTTCACGCATACAACAAACATTAACTCTTCAGGATCCGATTATGAGTCAAACATCAACCTTGAAAGGCCAGTGCATCGCTGAATTCCTCGGTACCGGGTTGTTGATTTTTTTCGGTGTCGGTTGCGTTGCTGCACTTAAAGTCGCTGGCGCGTCTTTTGGTCAGTGGGAAATCAGTGTTATTTGGGGACTGGGGGTGGCGATGGCCATCTATCTAACCGCAGGGGTTTCCGGCGCACATCTTAATCCAGCTGTCACCATTGCGCTGTGGCTGTTTGCCTGTTTCGACAAGCGCAAGGTTATTCCTTATATCGTTTCACAAGTCGCCGGAGCTTTCTGCGCTGCGGCATTAGTTTACGGGCTTTACTACAATTTATTCTTCGACTTCGAGCAGACCCATCATATTGTTCGCGGAAGCGTTGAAAGTGTTGATCTGGCGGGTACTTTCTCTACTTATCCTAACCCTCATATCAATTTTGTGCAGGCCTTCGCAGTTGAGATGGTGATTACCGCTATTCTGATGGGGCTGATCCTGGCGTTAACGGACGATGGTAACGGCGTACCGCGCGGCCCTTTGGCTCCCTTGCTGATTGGTCTACTGATTGCGGTCATTGGCGCATCTATGGGTCCATTAACGGGCTTTGCCATGAACCCAGCACGTGATATCGGTCCGAAAGCCTTTGCCTGGCTGGCGGGCTGGGGCAATGTCGCCTTTACCGGCGGCAGAGACATTCCTTACTTCCTGGTGCCGCTTTTTGGCCCTATCGTTGGCGCGATTGTTGGTGCATTCGCCTACCGCAAACTGATTGGTCGCCATTTGCCTTGCGATATCTGTGTTGTGGAAGAAAAGGAGATCACAACTCCTTCAGAACAAAAAGCTTCGCTGTAATGTGACTACGGGACAATTAAACATGACTGAAAAAAAATATATCGTTGCGCTCGACCAGGGCACCACCAGCTCCCGCGCGGTCGTGATGGATCACGATGCCAATATCATTAGCGTGTCACAGCGCGAATTTGAGCAAATTTACCCAAAACCAGGCTGGGTAGAACACGACCCGATGGAAATCTGGGCCACCCAAAGCTCCACACTGGTAGAAGTGCTGGCGAAAGCAGATATTAATTCCGATCAAATTGCAGCTATCGGTATTACGAACCAGCGTGAAACCACCATCGTCTGGGAAAAAGAAACCGGCAAGCCTATCTATAACGCTATTGTCTGGCAGTGCCGTCGTACCGCCGAGATCTGTGAGCATCTCAAGCGTGACGGCATGGAAGAGTACATTCGTAACAACACCGGTCTGGTGATTGACCCGTACTTCTCTGGCACCAAAGTGAAGTGGATCCTCGACCATGTGGAAGGTTCCCGCGAGCGTGCACGCCGTGGTGAACTGCTGTTTGGTACGGTTGATACCTGGCTTATCTGGAAAATGACTCAGGGCCGCGTTCACGTCACTGATTACACTAATGCGTCTCGTACCATGTTATTCAACATCCATACTCTGGACTGGGACGACAAAATGCTCGACGCGCTGGATATCCCGCGTGAGATGCTGCCAGAAGTACGTCGTTCTTCCGAAGTGTACGGTCAGACCAACATTGGCGGCAAAGGCGGCACGCGTATTCCGATCGCCGGGATTGCGGGCGACCAGCAGGCGGCACTCTTCGGCCAGTTGTGCGTGAAAGAAGGGATGGCGAAGAATACCTACGGTACCGGCTGCTTTATGCTGATGAACACCGGCGAGAAAGCAGTGAAATCAGAAAACGGTCTGCTGACCACCATCGCCTGTGGCCCGAGCGGAGAAGTAAACTACGCGCTGGAAGGTGCGGTGTTTATGGCGGGCGCCTCCATTCAGTGGCTACGCGATGAAATGAAGTTGATTAACGACGCCTACGATTCCGAATACTTTGCAACTAAAGTACAAAACACCAACGGTGTGTATGTCGTTCCGGCGTTTACCGGACTGGGTGCGCCCTACTGGGATCCGTATGCGCGCGGGGCCATTTTCGGCTTAACTCGTGGGGTGAACGCCAACCACATCATCCGTGCGACGCTGGAGTCTATTGCCTATCAGACGCGTGACGTGCTGGAAGCAATGCAGGCCGACTCAGGCATTCGTCTGCACGCCCTGCGCGTGGACGGTGGCGCGGTGGCAAATAACTTCCTGATGCAGTTCCAGTCCGATATTCTCGGCACGCGCGTTGAGCGCCCGGAAGTTCGCGAAGTGACTGCGTTGGGTGCGGCCTATCTTGCTGGTCTGGCGGTTGGCTTCTGGCAAAATCTCGACGAACTGCAAGAGAAAGCAGTGATTGAACGCGAGTTCCGTCCTGGCATCGAAACTACCGAGCGTAATTACCGTTACGCTGGCTGGAAAAAAGCGGTCAAACGCGCGATGGCCTGGGAAGAACACGACGAGTAATGTCAGGCACCTGAACCGATTGTCTGATGCTGATCGCCTGATGCGGCGCTGACGCGTCTTATCAGGCCTACGAGCCGGATACATATCCGGCATCACACAGACTCTGAAACCGTGCGGGGGCAACCCCCGCACACATCAATAATCCGCTCCCTCCCCTGTGCTACACTTCGCGCCATTCCTTACTGCTTAGAGTTTGCTATGAGACGAGAACTTGCCATCGAATTTTCCCGCGTCACCGAATCTGCGGCGCTGGCTGGCTACAAATGGTTAGGACGCGGCGATAAAAATACCGCTGACGGCGCAGCGGTTAACGCCATGCGCATTATGCTCAACCAGGTCAACATTGACGGCACTATCGTCATTGGTGAAGGTGAAATCGACGAAGCACCGATGCTCTACATTGGTGAAAAAGTCGGTACTGGTCGCGGTGATGCAGTGGATATTGCTGTTGATCCGATTGAAGGCACGCGCATGACGGCGATGGGCCAGGCTAACGCGCTGGCGGTGCTGGCTGTAGGCGATAAAGGCTGCTTCCTCAACGCGCCAGATATGTATATGGAAAAGCTGATCGTCGGACCGGGGGCTAAGGGCACCATTGACCTGAATCTGCCGTTGGCGGATAACCTGCGCAATGTTGCCGCGGCGCTCGGCAAACCATTGAGCGAACTGACGGTAACGATTCTGGCGAAACCGCGCCACGATGCCGTTATCGCAGAAATGCAGCAACTCGGCGTGCGCGTGTTTGCGATTCCGGATGGCGATGTTGCGGCCTCAATTCTCACCTGTATGCCAGACAGCGAAGTTGACGTGCTGTACGGCATTGGCGGCGCGCCGGAAGGCGTGGTTTCTGCGGCGGTGATTCGAGCGTTAGATGGCGATATGAATGGCCGTCTGCTGGCGCGTCATGATGTCAAAGGCGACAACGCAGAAAATCGCCGCATTGGTGAACAGGAACTGGCACGCTGCAAAGCAATGGGCATCGAAGCGGGTAAAGTGTTGCGTCTGGGCGATATGGCGCGCAGCGATAACGTCATCTTTTCCGCAACCGGTATCACTAAGGGCGATCTACTGGAAGGTATTAGCCGCAAAGGCAATATCGCCACTACCGAAACGCTGCTGATCCGTGGTAAATCCCGCACTATTCGTCGCATTCAGTCGATTCACTATCTGGATCGTAAAGACCCGGATATGCAGGTGCACATTCTCTGAGTGATTTGATCGATTGAGCCTTCCAGTCCTTCGGGACTGGAATTTTTTTGTTCGGAGAACGAAGATAAGGCAAGTCAATCAAAACAGGAGAAAAACATGGCTGATTGGGTAACAGGCAAAGTCACTAAAGTGCAGAACTGGACCGACGCCCTGTTTAGTCTCACCGTTCACGCTCCCGTGCTTCCGTTTACCGCCGGGCAATTCACTAAACTTGGCCTCGAAATTGACGGCGAACGCGTCCAGCGCGCTTACTCCTACGTTAACTCGCCCGATAATCCCGATCTGGAGTTTTACCTGGTCACCGTTCCCGATGGCAAATTAAGCCCGCGACTGGCGGCGCTAAAACCGGGTGACGAAGTGCAAGTGGTTAGCGAGGCGGCTGGCTTCTTTGTGCTGGATGAAGTGCCGGACTGCGAAACACTGTGGATGCTGGCAACCGGTACAGCGATTGGCCCTTATTTATCAATTCTGCAATTGGGCAAAGATTTAGATCGCTTCAAAAACCTGGTGCTGGTTCACGCCGCACGATATGCCGCCGACTTAAGCTATCTGCCGCTGATGCAAGAACTGGAAAAACGCTACAAAGGGAAACTGCGCATTCAGACGGTGGTCAGTCGGGAAACGGCTGCGGGTTCGCTCACCGGGCGAATACCGGCGTTAATTGAAAGCGGCGAACTGGAAAACGCGGTTGGCCTACCAATGGATAAAGAAACCAGTCATGTGATGCTCTGTGGTAATCCGCAAATGGTGCGCGATACGCAACAGCTGCTAAAAGAAACCCGGCAGATGACGAAACATTTACGTCGTCGACCGGGCCACATGACAGCGGAGCATTACTGGTAAGCGGTTACTTATCGATAAACGGCACGATGAGCAGGTCCGCATTCAACTTATTGATCATCCCGCGGTATGCTGGCATCAAACGGTTGATAAATGAGTGGTGATGCCCACAGACAAGGAGGTCGCACTGCTCTTGTTGCAGAATTTCAAGCAGTGTTTCCGGCATTTCTCCGCGTTCAATACGCAGTTTGGTCTTCGGCCACTGAATATTTTTCGTCAGTTTATACAGCTTGTTATCTGACTTATCTTTCAATAGTTGAAGAATATCTTCTGTTGCAGGGAAGTAAATGCCCGGATACAACTCGCTTAAGCCATCATCAATATGAATCAATGTCAGGTGAGCGTCATTATGTCTGGCGAGATCCAGGGCTTTGTTCACCAGTAAGGCATCTTCTTCATTTCCGGAAATTGCCACGCCAATGTGTTTATAAGCCATGTTTAACTCCTTCTAAAGCGACTCCATCAAGCTAACGAACGCAGGGATAACTCAAAAATAATCATCTCGGCCTGGCATGAGAAGGTGAAGGCCGCATCAAGCTCAACTTGCCCCTCCAGGTCCTTAATCTTATAGGCCACGCTGGCCCCTTCATCCGCAGAGGATGCAGTGGCGGCAAGCTCTTTCAGTTTGGTCATAAAGGACTCTGCTTCTTCGCGGGTGGCAAAAAAGCGCGAAAACTTACTGGTACAGTTGTCGTTATCAATCACCGTACCGATATCAATCGCACATCCTTTAGTACTGCATTTATCTACGACATCTTTCATAGGGCACCTCTGTATATTCGCCTCTCTGTCGATTACGACTTAAGAATAATGCGCCGTTAAGAGAAGAACAAACAAGTAATGATCTTATGGATTACCATTTTTTTTGATATTGCTTAAGGTGAGGAAATGAGGAGGATTTTCCGGGCATTGTCATTTCCAGCGTGGAAATAACGATCCCGGAAAAAAATAGCAATAAAAGATATATTAAAGGTTAATTACTTGATTTATTGTCGGCTTTATACTTCACATCCAGAGTATCTTTGCCAAATTTATTTTCGCCCTGCGTACCGACAAATGCGCCAAGATCAATAAGCATCATCACCAGAATCAACGTCGGGACAAAACGCCCCACCGTCCATTGCCAGACGCCTGGTAAAATCGCCCAGTTACCCGCCAGCAGCATCCACGCTACAATCATTAAAAATGCCCATGCGCCGGAACGCCCGCGATCGTGCAGTCGTTTGACCGTTACTGCCGCTGTCGGCCAAAGTAAGCACACCAGGCAAAACGCGGCGGTCTGGATATCGAGTAAGTTTTTACCTGCCAGTGAGAAAAGCACCAGCATGCCAACGAACCAGAGGCCAATCCAAATCCAGAAATCACGGCGCCCAATACGCCCTTTAAACGAGAATAACCATTGCTGTATGGTCATGTAAGTTCCTTGATGGTTGTCTTTTCCAGGATTCTACCCTTTTGACAAGGGAGACAGATATCGTTTTAATCGGAGCCAGTCATAACAAAAGGTACTGTCGATGAAGCCAGGGTTTACGCTGTTTTTTCTCTTATGTTCTGCATCAGCCGTTAGCACAACGGTGCATGCACAAACACCAGGTACGGCGACCACTGCGCCCTATCTGCTTGCTGGCGCCCCTACCTTCGATCTCTCCATCAGCCAGTTTCGAGAAAACTTTAACAGCCAGAACCCCAACCTGCCACTGAACGAGTTTCGCGCCATCGACAGCAGCCCCGACAAAGCCAATCTGACTCGCGCCGCCAGTAAAATTAACGAGAACTTGTATGCCTCTACGGCGCTGGAGCGTGGCACTTTAAAAATCAAAAGCATTCAAATTACCTGGCTACCAATCCAGGGACCAGAGCAAAAAGCCGCCAAAGCAAAAGCTCATGAATACATGGCGGCGGTGATCCGCACACTCACCCCGCTGATGACCAAAACACAAAGCCAGAAAAAGCTACAGTCGCTCCTTACTGCGGGGAAAAACAAACGTTATTACACAGAGACAGAAGGCGCACTGCGCTATGTTGTCGCGGACAACGGCGAAAAGGGACTGACCTTCGCTGTTGAACCGATTAAGCTGGCGCTATCTGAATCGCTTGAAGGGTTGAATAAATGACAAAAAGCAAAGCCTTTCCAGTGATGAATCTCTATACTGTTTCACAGACCTGCTGCCCCGCGGGGCGGCCATCTTCCTTTATTCGCTTATAAGCGTGGAGAATTAAAATGCGACATCCTTTAGTGATGGGTAACTGGAAACTGAACGGCAGCCGCCACATGGTTCATGAGCTGGTTTCTAACCTGCGTAAAGAGCTGGCAGGCGTTGATGGCTGTGGCGTTGCAATCGCGCCACCAGAAATGTACATCGATATGGCGAAGCGTGAAGCTGAAGGCAGCCACATCATGCTGGGTGCGCAGAACGTGGATCTGAACCTGTCCGGCGCATTCACTGGTGAAACCTCTGCTGCTATGCTGAAAGACATCGGCGCACAGTACATCATCATCGGTCACTCTGAACGTCGTACTTACCACAAAGAGTCTGACGAACTGATCGCGAAAAAATTCGCGGTGCTGAAAGAGCAGGGTCTGACTCCGGTTCTGTGCATCGGTGAAACCGAAGCTGAAAACGAAGCGGGCAAAACTGAAGAAGTTTGCGCACGTCAGATCGACGCGGTACTGAAAACTCAGGGTGCTGCGGCATTCGAAGGTGCGGTAATCGCTTACGAACCAGTATGGGCAATCGGTACTGGCAAATCTGCAACTCCGGCGCAGGCTCAGGCTGTTCACAAATTTATCCGTGACCACATCGCTAAAGTTGACGCTAACATCGCTGAACAAGTGATCATCCAGTACGGCGGTTCTGTAAACGCGTCTAACGCCGCAGAACTGTTCGCTCAGCCGGACATCGACGGTGCGCTGGTTGGCGGTGCTTCTCTGAAAGCTGACGCCTTCGCAGTGATCGTTAAAGCTGCAGAAGCGGCTAAACAGGCTTAAGTCTGACTGGTGCCGGATATCGCATCCGGCACTTAGCTTTCCTCAACAACTCCTCGCTTTAACGCAAAATCTCACACTGATGATCCTGAAGTTCCTCGGCTGAAGCACGATTCAGCGTCAGCAGATTGCGCTGCGTCGCCAGCAATACAAACGAGTTATCACTCTGCCGCACCATCGCCAGCGCGTAACTGCCCATATGTTCCCGTGCCTCTGGCACTTCTTCTGCCAGCATCATAAACGGACTCCGTTTTACCAGCTCGCTTTCAGTTACCCTACGTGCCAGGTATTCATGCCCACGCAGCCCTCCGGGCAGCGGTAACCAACGGGTGCTGATATTCGCCAGATTATTATCCAGTTGTTCGCGCACATCAGGACGAATACAAGAGATATGGATATGAAAATGGTTTTGCGTGCGCCCGGTACGGGAGTTAATCGCCAGAGATACCGCGCGATCGGGGACTGGCTGGCCGTATTTTTTGCTCATAAAATCACGCGCCTGCCAGGCTAACCAGAAGAAATTAGGCGTTGAAGGATCGGTTAACAATGGACTTTCAGTGCCGTTAATACGATACGTTGGCATCAACAAATATTGCAGAGGACCGTTGAGGTCTTTTAAAACCACATATCCGGCATTGGGTTTGACTTCCGCACATGGCGAAGGGCTTTGGTTTTGCTGCTGGTTGGGTAAACATTGCTCAAGGGCAATCTGGCGCAACGTGTCCGACTCTTCACCGGTCAATTTCCAGTAACCAATGCCTGTAGCAGCAACAGCGATAACCATCATCGCTAAAAAAAGAAGACCTGCTTTTTTCATCTTTTTTTCCCTGTACCTCAAAGAGATGCAAGGGTAACGCAAAATCGTGACAAATAAAAAACCCGGTCGCGAGATGCCACCGGGTCCGATTGCCTTCAACAAAATTAACGTTTGCTGATTTGGTCAAACGTACCGCCGTTAGAGAAATGCTCTTTTTGCGCTTTCGTCCAGCCACCGAACTCTTCATCAATGGTGAATAACTTCAGCTTCGGAAAGGCATTTTCATATTTTTTCGCTACCTGAGGATCGCGCGGACGATAGTAGTTTTTAGCCGCAATCTCTTGGCCTTCTGGCGAGTAGAGATAGTTCAGGTAAGCTTCCGCCACCTCTTTAGTGCCTTTTTTCTCTACCACTTTATCGACAACTGACACCGTAGGCTCTGCGAGAATAGACTCGCTCGGCGTGACGATTTCGAATTTATCTTTCCCCAGTTCATTCGCCGCCAGCAGAGCTTCGTTTTCCCAGGCAATCAGCACGTCGCCAATGCCGCGCTCAACAAAGGTATTCGTTGAACCGCGCGCACCGGAATCCAGTACTTCGACGTTTTTATACAACGACTGCACGAATTCCTGCGCTTTTGCCTGATCGTTGTTGTTGTGATGCAAGGCGTAGCCCCAGGCGGCCAGGTAGTTCCAGCGAGCACCACCAGAACTTTTCGGGTTCGGGGTGATCACCGAAACACCAGGCTTAATCAAATCGTTCCAGTCGTGAATCTGCTTTGGATTGCCCTTGCGCACCAGGAAGACAATGGTAGAAGTATAAGGTGCGGAGTTATCCGGCAGACGCTTGATCCACTCTTTATCGATACGACCACGTTCAGCAATGGCATCCACGTCATAGGCTAGCGCCAGCGTGACGACATCAGCTTCTATGCCATTGATTACCGACGTCGCCTGTTTACCCGAACCGCCGTGCGACTGGCGAATCACCACGTTATCGCCGGTTTGCTGTTTCCAGTGGGCGCTGAAGGCTTTGTTGTACTGTTCGTACAGTTCCCGCGTTGGATCATACGAAACGTTAAGAAGCTGAATATCCTTTGCCATAACGCTGGTCGCTGCCAGTAATAAAGTTAACCCTACGCCCCACTTGTTCATCGCCCGGCTCTCTTATGTTGTGTTGTGATGAACAAAGCGTGCCAGAAAGGGATTCAAACATTAAAGAATAAAAAAAGATTGGATATAACTTGCGGGTATATATGGGGGAGTTAAAAAGGCGGAAGAAATCCGCCTCATATTGCTGACAAAGTGCGCTTTGTTCATGCCGGATGCGGCGTGAACGCCTTATCCGGCCTACAAAAGCTTGCAAACTCAATAGATTGCAGAATTCATGTAGGCCTGATAAGCGAAGCGCATCAGGCATTTTTGCCTCTGTCATCGGTTTCAGGCTAAAGAAATCTGCCTTTTTCCGAAATCATTAATACAGTTTTTTCGCGCAGTCCAGCCAGTCACCTTTGAACGGACGCTTCATGTTTTCGATAGCATCGATGATGTCATGGTGAACCAGTTGTTCGTTCTGAATACCTACGCAACGACCACCGTAGCCTGCCAGCAGCAGATCGATAGCGTAAGCCCCCATACGGGAAGCCAGAATACGGTCGTAAGGTACCGGGGAACCACCACGCTGGATGTGGCCCAGCACAGTTGCGCGGGTTTCACGACCAGTTTCTTTTTCGATGAAGTGTGCCAGCTCGTCGACGTCACACATATGTTCAGTGATCGCCACAATCGCGTGTTTTTTACCTTTCGCGATACCGGCTTTGATTTCGTTTACCAGATCGTCACGGCTGAATTCAACTTCCGGAACCACAACGAATTCACAGCCACCAGCAATAGCCGCAGCCAGAGTCAGATCGCCACAGTAGCGGCCCATCACTTCCACCACGGAAATACGTTGGTGAGAAGAAGAGGTGTCACGCAGACGGTCGATAGCTTCAACAACGGTGCTCAATGCCGTGAAGAAACCAATGGTGTAGTCAGTACCTTTGATGTCGTTGTCGATGGTGCCCGGCAGGCCGATGCACGGGAAGCCCATTTCGGTCAGACGCATTGCCCCCATGTAGGAACCGTCACCGCCGATAACCACCAGCGCGTCGATACCACGTTTTTTCAGGTTTTCGATAGCCACGGCGCGGATGTTCTCGTCGCGGAATTCCGGGAAGCGCGCAGAACCGAGGAATGTACCACCACGGTTGATCATGTCAGACACGCTGTAACGGTCTAGCTGTACCATACGGTCTTCATACAGACCCAGATAGCCGTCATAAATACCCATTACTTCCAGACCTTCTGTCAGCGCAGAACGAACAACCCCGCGAATTGCGGCGTTCATGCCTGGCGCATCACCGCCGCTTGTCAACACACCGATTTTCTTAATCATGACTACCTCTGAACTTTGGAATGCAAAATGAAATCTGTTGCCGGAAGTCTTCTTGCACATCGAAGTGATCCAACGAATGTACAAATAGTATAACAATCACTTCCTGCTGAATTGATTCAGGTCAGGCCAAATGGCGGTATTTTATACACAAAATGCGGGTCTGGCTCTCTTTTGTACGGATTATGAAAGCGTAGACCGTTTACTCTCCCTGGGTACGACAGAACAAGGATCCTGATGGATAATCACATCTGAACCCGGAAAACGCCGTAAAATAGCCTGCTCTACCTGATCCGCCACCATATGTGCCTGAACCAAAGGCAGAGAGTCTTCCATTTCCAAATGAATCTGAATAAAGCGGGTCGGCCCTGACTGCCGCGTGCGAAGATCGTGAGCGCCGCTAACTCCCGGCCAGGAAGTCACGATATCAATAATTTCCTGTCGTTCGCCATCGGGCAGCGCGCGATCCAATAATGACTGGACCGCCTCATACCCCATGCGTAACGCGCTATATAAAATATAGATGCCGATTCCCAAAGCAAACAGGGCATCAGCACGATGCCAGCCGTACCAGGACAATCCCAGCGCCAGCAAAATCGCGCCGTTCATCATAACATCAGACTGATAATGTAGCATATCTGCCCGCACTGCCTGGCTTTGCGTCCGGCGAACGACCCAACGCTGAAACGAGACAAGAATAATCGTACAAATTAGCGCCACAATAGTCACGATAACCCCAACACCCGGGTCTTTCATCGGTGTCGGAGAAACCAAATGCTGAATACCGGTCAAAAACAGGAACAGCGCGGAGCCGGAGATAAACATACTTTGCGCCAGCGCGGCGAGCGATTCAGCTTTACCGTGACCAAAGGAGTGATTATCGTCGGCAGGTTGCAGTGAGTAACGCACGACCAATAAGTTAGTTAATGACGCACCGATATCCACCAGCGAATCCACCAGCGCAGCGAGAATACTCACTGATCCGGTATACCACCATGCAAAAATTTTAATCAGTAATAACAGCGAAGCCATCGCCGTTGCAGCAATCGCTGCCCGACTGACCAGCTGCCCATAAGATTGATTCATAAATACTCCCGCTATCAACTGACGGTAGTATAACGGATGCAAATCATCTGCAATGCATCAAGTAACAGGCAAATTGCGGATAAAAAAAACCCCCACATCATGTGGGGGAAGACAGGGATGGTGTCTATGGCAAGGAAAACAGGGTTTACTACTGGGAACGTGAGTTGCTACTACTCAATAGCTTCAACGATGAACTTTTTTGCCATTGCGTCACGTCGCGCAACTGTTCCATTCGTTGTTGATGTTTCTTGTTTAAAACCGCTTGCTGCTCCGGCGTTAACAGGCGATACATTTGGTTGCGGACTTTTGCCATCTCAACCTGACGAGCTATTTGCTCGTTCGCCATTTTTTCTGCCTGTGCGCGCACAGCGTTTTCATCAAAATTTTCTGCGGTGACAAGGCGATGCATTGTCTCCAGTTCGCTAACATTAACAGGTGGCTGTTCGTGCCGGGCCTGTTGCATAAGATCTCGCATCTGCTGACGCTGATGTTCGGTTAAACTTATGCCGTCGAACATATGGCTCTGCGTACTGCGCTGCGTAAGTTCTTCTCCCGGATGCCAGTTATCGCCTGAACCGACTTCAGCAGCGTGGCTTAATGAACTGACTGCCAGCGTTGAGGCCATGACGGCAGCGGTAACTATGCGCATCATTTGCTCCCAAATCTTTCTGTCGCGATTCAACGATAGAGAGTTTACGATTCAGGCTGCAAACATGCGTCAGGGGGTGTAAAACAACGTAAAGTCATGGATTAGCGACGTCTGATGACGTAATTTCTGCCTCGGAGGTATTTAAACAATGAATAAAATCCTGTTAGTTGATGATGACCGAGAGCTGACATCCCTGTTAAAGGAGCTGCTCGAGATGGAAGGCTTCAACGTGATTGTTGCCCACGATGGGGAACAGGCGCTTGCTCTTCTGGACGACAGCATTGATTTACTTTTGCTTGATGTGATGATGCCGAAGAAAAATGGTATCGATACGCTGAAAGCACTTCGCCAGACACACCAGACGCCAGTCATTATGTTGACGGCTCGCGGCAGTGAACTTGATCGCGTCCTCGGCCTTGAGCTGGGTGCGGATGACTATCTCCCGAAACCGTTTAACGACCGTGAACTGGTTGCGCGTATTCGCGCGATCCTGCGCCGTTCGCACTGGAGCGAGCAACAGCAGAACAGCGATAACGGTTCGCCGACGCTGGAAGTTGACGCCTTAGTGCTGAATCCAGGCCGTCAGGAAGCCAGCTTCGACGGGCAAACACTGGAGTTAACCGGTACTGAATTTACCCTGCTCTACCTACTGGCGCAGCATCTGGGTCAGGTGGTTTCTCGCGAGCATTTAAGCCAGGAAGTACTGGGCAAACGCCTGACGCCTTTCGACCGTGCTATCGATATGCATATTTCCAACCTGCGTCGTAAGCTGCCGGATCGTAAAGACGGTCATCCGTGGTTTAAAACATTGCGTGGTCGCGGCTATCTGATGGTTTCCGCTTCATGATAGGCAGCTTAACCGCGCGCATCTTCGCCATCTTCTGGCTGACGCTGGCGCTGGTGTTGATGCTGGTTTTGATGTTACCCAAGCTCGATTCACGCCAGATGACCGAGCTTCTGGATAGCGAACAGCGTCAGGGGCTGATGATTGAGCAGCATGTCGAAGCGGAACTGGCGAACGATCCACCCAACGATTTAATGTGGTGGCGTCGCCTGTTCCGGGCCATTGATAAGTGGGCGCCACCAGGCCAGCGTTTATTACTGGTGACCACTGAAGGCCGCGTGATCGGCGCTGAACGCAGCGAAATGCAGATCATTCGCAACTTTATTGGTCAGGCCGATAACGCCGATCATCCGCAGAAGAAAAAGTATGGTCGCGTGGAACTGGTGGGTCCGTTCTCCGTGCGTGATGGCGAAGATAATTACCAACTGTATCTGATTCGCCCGGCCAGCAGTTCTCAATCCGATTTCATAAACTTACTGTTTGACCGCCCGCTATTACTGCTGATTGTCACCATGCTGGTCAGTACGCCGCTGCTGTTGTGGTTGGCCTGGAGCCTGGCAAAACCGGCGCGTAAGCTGAAAAACGCTGCCGATGAAGTTGCCCAGGGGAACTTACGCCAGCATCCGGAACTGGAAGCGGGGCCACAAGAATTTCTTGCCGCAGGTGCCAGTTTTAACCAGATGGTGACCGCACTGGAACGCATGATGACCTCCCAGCAGCGCCTGCTTTCTGATATCTCTCACGAGCTACGCACGCCGCTGACGCGTCTGCAACTGGGTACGGCGTTACTGCGTCGTCGTAGTGGTGAAAGCAAGGAACTGGAGCGTATTGAAACCGAAGCCCAGCGTCTGGACAGCATGATCAACGACCTGTTGGTGATGTCACGTAATCAGCAGAAAAACGCGCTGGTGAGCGAGACAATCAAAGCCAACCAGTTATGGAACGAAGTGCTGGATAACGCGGCATTCGAAGCGGAACAGATGGGCAAGTCGTTTACGGTTAACTTCCCGCCAGGGCCGTGGCCGCTGTACGGCAACCCGAACGCCCTGGAAAGTGCGCTGGAAAACATTGTGCGTAATGCTCTGCGTTATTCCCATACGAAGATTGAAGTGGGCTTTGCGGTAGATAAAGACGGTATCACCATTACTGTGGACGACGATGGTCCAGGCGTTAGCCCGGAAGATCGCGAACAGATTTTCCGCCCGTTCTATCGTACAGATGAAGCGCGCGATCGTGAATCTGGCGGTACAGGTTTGGGGCTGGCGATTGTCGAAACCGCCATTCAGCAGCACCGTGGTTGGGTGAAAGCGGAAGACAGCCCGCTGGGCGGTTTACGTCTGGTGATTTGGCTGCCGCTGTATAAGCGGAGTTAAACTCCGCTTTTGTAGATCGGATAAGGCGTTTACGCCGCATCCGGCGTCTGAGCATGATGCCTGATGCGACGCTGATAGCGTCTTATCAGGCCTACTCTCTACTACGCAAAGGGCAGCATTTGTGGCCAGATAAGACGTTTACGCCGCATCCGGCATTTGAGCATGACGCCTGATGCGACGCTGGTCGCGTCTTATCAGGCCTACTCTCCGGGGGTTATTTCCCCCACAACCGCCGCGAATTATCTTCAATCTTGCCGCTAAGTCGGCGTTTCTGCATCGTCCGCGTCCAGCTTTTCGATAGCCCGGCTGCGGAAAGCAAGCGGTGATACTGCTCATCATCAAACGGCATATGCCATGCGATGGCGGCAGCCTCTTGCACGGTCACATCGCTAACGCGGGAAACCAACTCCAGCGGCGCATCAGCAGATACCAGCCCCGGCGCAATCACGCTATATAGCCAGCCGACTTTACCCGTGTTTTGCATCAACTGAGCTATATCACTGATATCAAAGTGGTAATTGAGTTTGTAGCACGGAGAGCGCGGCTGGGTGACCTGAATCAACGCCTCTCCCCAGCGGAAAATATCACCTATAAAAACATTACTTTCCGTCAGGCCGTCGGTTGAGAGGTTTTCACCAAACGCAGGTGCAACAAACAACTCTGCCTGTTCCGGAAATTCCCGCGCCCAGTAGAGATAATGCTCGCGAGGATAATGACACAGCGCCCTGTCTGGCCCACCGTGAATCTTTTTCTCTGCCTGTTCGTCGCCTTCCAGCCCCAGTTCTGTCAACATTAACTCGCCATCGACCTGGATTTTCGCAATTGCACTTGGACGGCTTTCCGGATAATCCCGAATGTTGCCTGTGTATACATCAACCGGATATCGCATCTGTTCCCTCTCCACCGAGAAATTTCCCCATTAGACAATATTTATTTTACGTCAGGCGCGCAAAATGAGAGCACGGTTCACATGACAAAACTGTAGACATGTTATCAATGAGATGTTTTTGAAACACCATTTCATTATGAGGAGTTTACAGCGTGGCTGATAAATCACTGTTTTCTGGCGTCTGGTGTCCTTCCATCACGCCGATGGATAAAGACGGGAATGTAGACCTTAACGGATTGAAGCAGCATCTGCAGCGACTCACTGACGCTAATATCGATGTGATATTGCTAATGGGAAGCATTGGTGAGTTTGCCTCCTTCACCCTGGAAGAGAGGCTCATGCTTATTCGTGAAGCACGAGCCATGAGCAAGCTAAAAATGGTGGCCAACGTCTCATCCACATGCACACATGATGTGCTGGTTATGGCGCAAGAAGCGTATCGCGTTGGCTACGATGCGGTGATGATCCTCCCGCCTTACTACTACAGCCAAACGGCAAAGCAATTATTAAGCTATTTCCGTCACCTGGGTCGCGAATTACAGGGCAAATGGTTCGCATATAACTTCCCGGCGCGGACCGGTTGTGATTTAACCCCAGACCTGGTCGCCACACTGGCGAGTGAGTTTCCTGAGTTTGCCGGAATTAAAGATACCGTCGATTGCCAGTCACACACCCGCAGCATGATTCAGGCAACTCAGGCTGTGCGTCCTGATTTTGCGGTGCTTTCGGGGTATGACGAATATTTCATTCCTAATTTGCTGGCTGGCGGTGCGGGGATAATCTCTGGCTTAAATAACGTTATGCCAGAGCTGTTTGTCGAAGCCCGCGAAGCCTTCAAACGCGGCGACCTGGCAGCTTTACAAGATATTCAGCAACAGATTGGTACTTATATGTCCATCTACGCCATCGGTGAAGATTTTGTCACTACCATCAAGACGGTGGTATCACGTAAGTTTGGTTACTGCACAGGAGTGTCGCGCAATGCCGGTGGGGAGTTAACAGAAAGCGAATGTCGGACGATTGATGAGGTATTTGTTATTTAAGGTAAAACGCCGGATGAACGTCAATTCATCCGGCGATGATATGGAATAAGAGAGGTTATTTCACCGTACCCAGAATTTCGATCTTCGCCGCTCTGGCTTTGGCTTTACGTGACCAGACAGAGGTAAGAATTGGCACCAGAATCGACGTCACAATTACCGCCGTCGCCACCAACGAAGTTGCCGCAGGCGCCATCGGTTTAAAGGCCGGGATCATTTCCGCAATCAGTACCGGCGTTGCCACCGCGGCCCCGGCAGAACTGGAGGCGGCAATTCCGGCAGTGCCATCGCCACCGCCAATCAATTTATCGGCAATAATCAACGGAATACCGGTCACGATAATCACCGCCACACCCAACAGGATCCCCAACAAACCGGTCTGGGCAATCACGGTTAAATCAATGGTATTGCCCAGCGCGAAGGCAAAGAACGGAATCAGCGTCTGCACCGCTTTGCTAAAAAACTCGCGCAATTCAGAATCAAGGTTCCCCAGCGCGAACCCCACCAGGAACGGCAATACTGCGCCAACGAAAACATGCGGTTCAAACGAAGCAATCCCGGCGGTTCCCAGAATAATCATCGTCATTAGCGGACCAGATTCCAGCGACATCAACACAAATGCCCCGGCCTCTTCTTTGGTGCCGTACTGTTGCATGATAGAGGCATACAGACCGCCGTTGGTCATGTCCATTGCCGCCACCAGCGCCAGCGTTGAAAGCCCGGCAAAAAATCCAACTTCGACACCGTGCTCAGGAATAATGCGCGAAGCAATGGCCGCAACCACCCACGCAACGGCAATTTTGGTTATCACCAGCGTACCGGATTTACGCAACACTGTTCCCGTCGCGCTTAATTTGATAGACGCCCCCATGCAGAAAAACCACACCGCCAGGATAGGCACCGTGCCAGTAATCATCCCGTTAGTGAATGATCCAAAATATTTCCCCGCCCCCGGCGAGAAAGTATGACACAGTGCGCCAAGGAACAGCGGGATGAGCATCATCCCCCCCGGGATTTTCTCTATCGTGCGTTTTATCTGCATTTCCATCACCTGTTGGCATATTTTTATAGGCTGATGCGAAGTTCCTTAACGGAGCATCAGTGTTGATGGAAACGAAGATAGACATTCATCATGGCAATAAAAGTGATCAACACCACACCAATTGAAACGTCGTTTTAATTTTATAGGATCATTGTTTTTCTTTTGAAATTGATCACAAAAAAACCACCGTTATGCACGATGGTTTGTTTTTTATGCTGACAAGAGGCGTAAACGCCTCATTGCAGCAGGCAAGATGCGATTATTTTTTCGCCGCGAAACGTGCCGCAGCTTCATCCCAGTTCACTACGTTCCAGAACTCTTTGATGTAGTCCGGACGACGGTTCTGGAATTTCAGGTAGTAAGCGTGTTCCCACACATCCAGGCCCACAATCGGGAAGCCGGAAGCGCCAGAAATGGCTTCGCCCATCAGCGGGGAGTCCTGGTTAGCAGTAGAAACCACCGCCAGTTTATCGCCTTTCAGCACCAGCCATGCCCAGCCGGAACCAAAGCGGGAAGCTGCCGCTTTTTCAAATTCTGTTTTGAAGTTATCAACGGAACCGAAATCACGTTCGATAGCCGCTTTCAGATCGCCCTGCAGGGTGGTGCCTTTTTTCAGACCTTTCCAGAACAGACTGTGGTTAGCGTGACCGCCAGCGTTGTTGCGCAGAACGGTTTTTTTGTCTGCTGGCAGCTGGTCCAGTTTGGTGATCAGCTCTTCAACCGGCAGGTTAGCGAATTCTGGCAGGCTTTCCAGCGCCGCGTTGGCGTTGTTGACGTAGGTCTGATGGTGTTTGGTGTGGTGGATTTCCATAGTCTGCTTATCGAAGTGCGGTTCCAGGGCATCGTAAGCATACGGCAGGGATGGCAGGGTATAGCTCATATTCATCTCCAGTATTGTCGGGCGGCCGATTGTTAATGCCGCGTAAGCAGTTGGTTCATTATAGTTAATTAAATGATATTGAAAATGATTATCAATGCCGTACTTTTCATAGGGGAATGCCCGAGATGATTCCGGTCAGTTTTTCTACCCAGTCAATTAAAAACGCCAACTCACGCCGGTGACAAAAGTAAAACTTTCATTACGGTCAATCATTGGGCTGTTAGTAATCTCTTCTGGCAGCTCACTGTATCCGGCACTCGCCATTAATACGACGTGTTCTCCGATGGGGTATTTTGCCGTCAGGCTGACATAAGGCACCCAGGCATCCTGCGCGGTATAACTCGCCAGACCGCTGCGACGAGACTCGCTCTCTGAAATGCCATAGTAATAGTCACTGAAATTCTCGTCATAATAGAGAACGCCAAGAGCAGGTGTCAGCGACAGGCGACCTATCTGCATTTTGTGGAATAACGATAACTCACCTACCCAACCGTTACTGTTATCCAGAACATCAGCTGCCGCAGAAGCTTTCACGGTCCCCCAACGCTCATGGTGATACCAGGCAACTCCCGCCATTGCCGTACTGTCACGCTTATCGAGTTGTTGCATAGCATGGTCGTCATTATCGGCAGGATCAAATTCCAGCGGCATCCAGGATGCAGTCAGGCTAAGTTCATTTTTTTCACTTTGCGACAGAATAAAACCTAACGTCGTCTGGCGGACATAAAAAGAATCGCCCTCATAACTGATCAGCGGAATTGCTTTGGTATTTTCATTATAACCGCGATAAGGCGATTCATTATAAACTGCGCCAGCACCAACGGATAATTCTGCGGCAGTTGCACTTGCCATAAAAGGCATAAAAAATAACGCCACAATATTGCGGTTAATTAACATGTCCGACATTCCATTTTAAATTAAGATAAAAAAGAGTCGGCATAGTAATACTTACAATTTCTCCGGTGCAAGATTCATATTTATATAGTAATATATAAAATTATATATAAATTGGACTGTTGCGATGACAAAATTACAACTCAAGTACCGGGAGTTAAAAATTATCTCGGTAATCGCTGCCAGTGAAAATATCAGCCATGCGGCCACCGTGCTTGGCATCGCGCAGGCCAATGTTAGTAAATATCTTGCTGATTTTGAATCAAAAGTGGGCTTAAAGGTCTTTGACAGAACCACACGGCAATTGATGCTGACGCCTTTTGGCACCGCGCTATTACCGTACATTAATGATATGCTCGACAGAAACGAGCAGCTTAATAATTTTATTGCAGATTATAAGCATGAGAAACGTGGTCGGGTTACCATCTACGCACCAACTGGCATTATTACCTATTTATCCAAACACGTTATCGACAAAATTAAAGATATCGGTGAAATCACCTTATCGCTAAAAACCTGCAATCTTGAGCGCAACGCCTTTTATGAAGGTGTCGAATTTCCCGATGATTGTGATGTTTTAATCAGCTACGCGCCACCAAAAGATGAATCGCTGGTTGCCAGTTTTATTACGCAATATGCAGTAACCGCCTATGCCAGCCAAACTTATCTTGAGAAACATCCCATTAGCCGACCAGACGAACTTGAACATCACTCCTGTATTTTGATCGACTCGATGATGATCGATGACGCGAATATCTGGCGCTTCAACGTCGCCGGAAGTAAAGAAGTACGTGATTATCGTGTTAAGGGAAATTACGTTTGCGACAATACTCAGTCGGCGCTGGAGCTGGCGCGAAATCACCTGGGGATTGTGTTTGCGCCAGACAAAAGTGTGCAGAGCGACCTGCAAGACGGCACGCTGATCCCCTGCTTTCAGCAACCGTATGAATGGTGGCTGGATCTGGTGGCTATCTTCCGTAAACGGGAATACCAGCCCTGGCGGGTCCAGTATGTGTTGGACGAGATGCTGCGTGAAATTCGCCACCAGCTTGCCCAGTCGCAGCAACTGCGGCCTGAACAAGCGGCGGAAAACAAAGATTAATGGTCGAGATAAAGGTAATGCACCCAGCTGGTCATGCGTAACAGCACTTTGCGCATGACCGAAACATGGCTGAAATGATCGGAATAGACCGCCACCTGGGCGTAAATACCGTCTGGTAATGCGCTCAAATCAGTATGCTCATCCAGCTCAATAGTCGCGATAACGCCATCAGAACCTGGTGCTGTATTTAAGGACTGTAAAGTGCCGGTCGACTGATAAGCCCCGCCGGGAACGGCTGGACTAATGGCAGCCAGCTTACCGCTGAAGACCTTACCTGGCAGGGCATTAAACACCACTTCCGCATCGTCGCCAGGAGCCAGTCGCAGCAAGGAGTTCTGGCGGAACTGCGCCACGATTTGTCGTTTCTGATCGGGTATAAACACCATTACCGGACGCAGCGGCAGCGACGCGGCATACGTTCCTGGACGAATCAGTACCTGAGTCACGTAACCGTCGCTCGGCGCACGCACTACCGTCTGCTCAAGGTTATATTTTGCTTCCGCAAGCTGCGCTTTCAGGCTGGCGATTTGAGAATGTTCCCCCAACACCAGGCTATCCAGTTGACTCTGGATCTGTTTTTGTTCCGCCGCCGATGACTTCACTGAGGCTTCCTGCGCCAGATAGTTTTGCCGCGCCACATCGATATCCCGTTCTGAAAACGGATTTACTTTCGCCTGGCTGCCGCGTGCGTAACGCTGGTACTCTTTGGCAAATTTATCCCGTGTGGCCTTTGCCTGCTGGGTATTCGCCGCCATCTCATCTAACTCTGCCCCCAATGCCCGCTGTTTATGTTCTGCGGTGACGATATCCGCCATCAGTCGATCCACCCGCGCCTGATAACGCGTCGGATCCAGTCGAAATAGCACTTCGCCTTTTTTAATCAGCGTATTTTTCTTGTCCGTCACTTCAATTACTACACCCGTCACCTGCGGAACAACCGGAATGGAAATAACCGCTTTTTGCGCTTTAAAGGTGTATGGATGGTTATAGTTCATTAATAGAATTAAGCCGCTGACAATAAATATGCCGCCCAGTGCCGCAGTAGGGATGGTCCATTTATTCACGGGAATTTTAAAAATCTTAAACATTGCCCATGCGAAAGCCACATAGGTCAAAATAATCAGTAAATCCATAAATATTACTCGGCAGAAGGAGCTTTCATGTCGGCGAGCTGTTTCTCCAGCCCGGCAATGCGCTGTTGTAGTTGCATAACGGATGAATCATGGCTTTGCATTCCCCATCCCCGCTCCGGGCGGTAAAGCGTGGCCCAAATCCACAAAAAGGGCCAGATAACATGCAGCGTAAACAAACTCACCCAACCGGCAACATGAATGGCATCGGCATGAGGATGGTTGCGTTTTTTCGCTATCAGGTAGGGAATATCATGTAAAATAATAATCCCATAGAAGATTACCAGGAATACAAAAATAAGCACTCCCAGTGCAAAATAATCCAGAAACATATTTCCCTCAGAGAATATAAAAAAGAACAATTAACGCATATTATGAAATGTCATGATGCAGTGCAATTTCCTTATTTATATAACGACATATTGTTTTTTATATACTTTCTGAAATGTGCTGCCTGGCTTTTAAACAGGTCGAGGCTTATCATATTGAAATAATGGAACTATTGGCCAAACTAATGAATAACTCCAGTAAAACATCCACAGTACAGATTAAGCGTATTAAACCTTCAATTATCTACCGTTTATTATTGATTGGTCTCGGAACACCAATGGTGATTTACGGCCTGGTTTGCGGCGTTTTAGGCATGTTTGGCTACGATCAGGTCAGATGGAACGACACCGTAATCCACGGCCTGCTGGCCCTGCCCGCAGGAATGCTTGCAGGCCTGTCAGTCAGTGTGTTCCTCACCGTGATGATTGGCACTATCGCTTGTTTTGGTTTGTGGTTGTACAGCCTGGTTCGCCCGCTCACCATCGAAACGCGAGATTAAACTACTGGCAAAACACGCCGGGCAGCTTCTGCCAGAAATGCACTTCTGTTGGCGTAGTCTGGGTTATTGCGCACGTAGGTATCAATCTTGTTCAGTAACCTTTTCGGCATCGTAATATTGATACGTTCAGCCCGACCTTCGAACTGATTCATATTGATATCCACCAGCAACCATTGCCCGCCAATAAAGTCCTGCGCCTGCTGAGCCAGATGTTCGTCTACGGAGCCAGGAAGAGGCAACTCTTCATTCATCTCGCACAAGGTTTCAAAGTGTGTGACCAGTGCACTTCGCGCATCCTGGAAAGCGTCATCAAGCGTATCCCCGGCAAAATAACAACCAGGTACATCAGGGAAAAAACCGCTGGCGCTACCGTCGGAATCGCTATGGATATAGGCGGGATAAAACATATTGCCTCCTGAAATTTTAAAATGTTAAACCAGCCTGACGCCCAATTTGTGCCAGCGTACCGGGCTTAATATCTTTTTTAGGATGCGGGATACTTACACCGTCACCAGGCCCGGATGAACAGGATGGCGAAACTGATGATGACTGCCGCGGGTTCGAATATGTTCCCAGCCATGCTGTTTCAGGATGGCGATCACGTCTGCACTTTTCACATCCCTGTCCTTCCATGATTATACATACGATACACATATAATTAGCGATAGCAATCACGATAGCGCGATTTATAGAGGCCGTCAGGTGGCTAAAATTGATTCAGGAATGTCGCTCGGAAGAAGAATAACCACGTGCAGTAACTTGTTGAAAAAATGCGAGGAGACTCGCAATTTACGTATAACTCATAGTATTAGGCGTTAAAAAACCTTGTATTAGATTATCCATGCGATATCGAAGCCAGTCTTGCTATAGCTCCAACTCGTATTCATAGAACGTTTAAAATAACTAATAAAAGAATAACAGACATTGTTTTATTTTCTTGATAAATATCAAGCTTGTTTCACCATTGTATTTACAATGTGCAAACATTATTTTTTGTGTTATACATTAACTATGACCAATGATAAAACGTTAATATATAAATATTTTCTATATTTTTATAAAGCGCATTTTATTAAATATATAAAAGGAGTTATAATGTCTATGGAGTTTATAGATAAGCTGAATTCATTATCCACAAAAATAAAACAACAAGCCGGGGTCATTGAAACTGAGGAGGCTACCAAAAATGCTTTCGTAATGCCGTTCATTAACAATGTGTTAGGTTATGATGTCTTTGATCCTACCGAAGTTATCCCAGAGTTTGTATGTGATATTGGAACGAAGAAAGGTGAAAAGATTGACTATGCGATCTTAAAAAGTGGTGAGGTTCAGATTCTCATTGAATGCAAAAAAATCGGCGATCCTCTAAATATAAATCACGCTTCACAGCTTTTTCGATACTTCCATGTAACAAATGCAAGAATATCTATTCTAACCAATGGACAAGTTTATAAATTTTTTACTGATCTAGAAGCGCCTAATAAAATGGATGAAAAACCATTTCTTGAGATAGATCTACTTGACTTAGATGAAACAGTTGTTCCCGAGATAAAGAAACTTACTAAATCAGCATTTGATTTGGAATCAATAATTAACGCTGCAGGTGAATTAAAATATGTTAGTTTAATTAAAAAAGTTCTCCATACACAAATGAATAATCCTGAAGAGGATTTTGTAAAATTCTTTGCAGCAAGAATTTATGAAGGTATGTTAACACAAAAAGTAAAAGATACATTTGCAAAATTAACAAAGAAAGCTGCCAATCAATATATTAACTCTCAAATAAACGAAAGATTGAAATCGGCAATAGGTGGTGGTTCATTATCTGTAATTGATTCTAATTCACACAATGAAGAAGTAGAATGTATTAATAAAGAAGAAACCGATATTGCGACTACTATGGAGGAGCTTGAAGGATTTCATATTGTTAAAGCTATAGTTCGCGTAGTGCTTGATGCACCACGAATAGTCCACAGAGATACAAAAAGCTATTTTGGTATACTTGTAGATGACAATAATCGAAAGCCACTCTGTAGATTACATTTCAATCGAAATCAAAAATATATTGGCCTATTTGACTTAGAGAAAAACGAAACCCGCCATCCTATTGAATCTCTCGATGATATTTATTCTTTCAGCGATGAGTTAAAAGCGACTGCCGCTTTATACAACTAAAACATAGGCAGGCAACAATTAATGTTGCCTGCCTAAACCATCAGAACAGCCCCAACGGTTTATCCGAGTAGCTCACCAGCAGACACTTGGTTTGCTGATAATGCTCCAGCATCATCTTATGGGTTTCGCGTCCGATGCCCGACTGTTTGTAGCCGCCAAACGCTGCGTGTGCCGGGTAGGCATGATAACAGTTGGTCCACACGCGCCCGGCCTGAATGCCGCGCCCCATCTTATAGGCCAGATTGCCGTTACGACTCCAGACGCCTGCACCCAGGCCATATTGTGTGTCGTTCGCCAGCTCCAGCGCCTCGTCCATCGTTTTAAAGGTGGTTACCGCCAGCACCGGGCCAAATATTTCTTCCTGGAAAACACGCATATTGTTCTGACCAAACAGGATAGTCGGTTCAAGGTAGTAACCA
Organism: Escherichia sp. E2586; assembly: GCF_005781105.1. Taxonomy (NCBI): domain Bacteria; kingdom Pseudomonadati; phylum Pseudomonadota; class Gammaproteobacteria; order Enterobacterales; family Enterobacteriaceae; genus Escherichia; species Escherichia sp. E2586. Next base: position 183,270 of record NZ_VATN01000001.1, on the reverse strand, counting down.
TCTTTCAGCTCGCCTTCCAGCAACTTGCGCCGCCCGCCGGTGAGCACATCTGCGCCCTCTTTTTTACCGATATCAATGTAATTGAGGATGGTTTCCAGTTGCCCGTGAGATACCTGCGCGCCCATTTGTGTCACGCTGTCGAGCGGGTTACCGCTACGAATACTTTCAACACGGCGGATGGCGCGTTCCATGAAGCGTTCGTAGATAGACTCCTGCACTAAAGCACGGCTTGGGCAGGTACAGACTTCGCCCTGGTTAAAAGCAAACAATGCAAAGCCTTCCAGCGCCTTATCGAAAAAGGCATCTTCTTCATCCATCACGTCAGCAAAGAAGATATTGGGCGATTTGCCGCCCAGCTCCAGGGTTACTGGAATAATGTTTTGCGTGGCGTACTGCATAATCTGCTGACCCACTTCCGTTGAGCCAGTAAACGCCACTTTGGCAATACGTTTTGACGTCGCCAGATATTCGCCAATTTCGCCGCCCGCACCGTTGACCACGTTCACCACGCCCGGCGGCAGTAAATCACCGACGATTTCCATTAGCAGCAGTACAGAAAGCGGGGTAAGTCGTGCGGGTTTCAGCACCACGCAGTTGCCCGCCGCCAGCGCGGGAGCCATTTTCCAGCTCGCCATCAGCAGCGGGAAGTTCCACGGGATAATCTGCCCCACCACACCTAACGGTTCGTGGAAGTGATAAGCCACGGTTTCGCTATCAACTTCACTGATCCCGCCTTCCTGCGCCCGAATACACGAGGCGAAATAGCGGAAATGGTCAATCGCCAGCGGCACATCGGCAGCACTGGTTTCGCGAATGGGTTTGCCGTTATCCCAGGTTTCAGCCGTCGCTAACAGCTCGAGGTTCTGCTCCATCCGATCGGCAATCTTAAACAGAATCGCTGCGCGATCCTGCACCGAGGTATGCGCCCATTTATCTTTCACTTTATGCGCAGCATCCAGCGCCAGATCGATATCTCGTTTGCCCGAAGACGCCACTTCGCACAACAACTGCCCGGTTACCGGCGTCAGGTTCTGGTAATACTCGCCATCGGCGGGCGCGACCCACTCGCCGCCAATAAAGTTGTCATAGCGGGTTTTTAACTTGAGGGGAAAACCATACTCGCCGGGCTTAATCTGTGCTGAAGGGGGATTGTTGGTCATGATCGTCTCCTTGCGGTGTGAGGTATAACAAGGGTAGACGTGACTGGCGAAATCTTCGCCAGTCGGTAACAGCTTTACGACGGCTATCACGAATTTACTGGCAAGGACTACAGCGGGTAATGTGCGACGTACACTACTTGCTGGTCATTAATTTTCTTCTCTTGCGCAAATCCTTCTTTAACAATCGTCCGTAAATCAGTTCGCGCTGTATTATCAGAGACGCCCAGACTCGCGCTGGTTTCAGAAACTGTGTACTCTTTCCCCGGATTGGCGAGCATCACATTCAGAAGTGTCACCTGACGCGGATTCAGTCGCCTAAGTACACCAGAACTGAACAATAGGCGGTCAAGTTTTGCGCTTCGTTGCATAATTTCATCAATATGCTGCTGCCAGTTTTGCACAGCACGTTTAATGACACCCGCCTGATATTCAAGGAAATAAGTCAGATCCATACCATCTGATTCAGTGTACTGGTAGCTGGAGGCATATTTGACTGGTGCAACATGAAGCAAACGGCTGATGGAAATATATTTAAAGACATCGTAGCCCGATTTCAGCATATACCAGTAAAACAGCGCCCGACTGGTGCGCCCGTTGCCATCGCGAAACGGATGTTCATGGGCCAGCATAAAATGCAGAATGCAGGCGCGGACCAGCGGGTGAATATACCCTTCATGGCTGTTTAACCACTGGCAAACTTTTTCCAGTCGTTCCGGCAACAATGCCGCAGCGGGCGGTTGGTGCACAATATTGCCGTCATAATCGGCGATCACGACATCATCTGTTTCACGAAATTCACCCGGACGATATTTCGCGTCATTTATTCCCCCCATACCAATAGCATGTAACTGACGTATAAGCGCAGGTGTCAGCGGTTCTGTGAGTAATTGCGGAATTTCCGCCATCAGCCGGGCATTTCCCGCAATCATATGCTCGTCTTCAGTGCGTGGCGCCCGCCCTGTTTCCAGCATTTTTCTCGCCACCAGCGTCGTGGTATTCGCACCTTCCAGTTGGGAACTGGTAATCGGCTCTTCCAGGCGTAACTGGCTTAACTCGGCGCCCGCCCCGCGTAACCGTTCAGTCTGATCTTTCAGCGCCAGCGCGGTTGCATGTTTGTCGACAAGCTCGCACGCTTCTGCAATCACTGGCGTAATGTTGAATCCGGCCTGCTCACCCGCTTCATTGCAATAATTGATTCGCTGGATCGCCGCGTTGCGCGCCAGCCGGGTAAGCGTCCACGCCACTTCAATGTTTTCCCCTTTTTTGATGCGGTACTGCAACTCATCAAAAGGCAGATAACGTCCTTTTTCATCGGTAACCCGGTTAAAGCGTAAGTGGGCCTGGAGTTCCTCACCCGATAAGTGTGATAAAGGAATCAGTCTGGGAGGTGATTTGATAGCCATTTGCTTATCTCAAAAAAGCGCAATATTGAGATAGTGTATAGCAGACTAAAGAAACTATCTCAAAAATCGCAAATTTTGAGATAGCGGCTGACAATACGCCAGCCGCAGGAGAATGGGGATTACATTGCAGCGCGATAAATCGCCACAATTTCTTCCTCAGTTGCCTGAATCGGGTTAGTAAAGCCACAAGCGTCTTTCAGGGCATTGCTTGCCAGCTCCGGGAAATCTTCTTCTTTAACGTTCAGGTCTCGCAGACCTGCCGGGATATCCACTTTCTTCGCCAGGTCGCGAATCGCGTTAATACAGGCTTCCGCCCCTTCAACATCATTTTTACCTGTGACGTTCACACCCATCGCCGCGGCGCAGTCACGCAAACGTGATGCAACAACTTTGCTGTTATATAACTGCACGTGCGGCAGCAGAATGGCATTACAAACGCCGTGCGGCAGATCGTAAAAGCCACCTAACTGATGCGCCATCGCATGAACATAACCCAGAGAAGCGTTATTGAATGCCATACCTGCGAGGAACTGGGCATAAGCCATTGCTTCACGCGCTTTAGCGTTGCTGCCATCTTCGACGGCTAACGGTAGATTTTCCGCAATCATGGTCATTGCTTTCAGCGCGCAGGCATCAGTAATTGGCGTTGCCGCAATAGACACATACGCTTCGATGGCATGAGTAAGAGCATCCATTCCGGTAGCTGCAGTCAGTGACTTAGGCATACCGATCATCAGCGAGGAATCATTAACCGAAAGCAGCGGGGTAACGTGTTTATCCACAATCGCCATTTTGATATGTCTCACTTCGTCGGTGATGATGCAAAAACGGGTCATTTCAGACGCTGTACCCGCCGTGGTATTAATGGCAATCATCGGCAACTGTGGTTTTGCAGAGCGGTCTACGCCTTCATAATCACGGATATCACCACCGTTAGCGGCTACCAGTGCAATACCTTTTGCGCAGTCGTGCGGAGAACCGCCGCCTAAGGAGATCACGCTGTCGCAGTTATTTTCCTTCAACATTTTCAAACCTTCTGCGACATTCTTCGTGGTCGGATTAGGTTGGGTACCCTCATAAATAATGCTAAAAATATTGCGGTCATATAAGGCTTTTTGTACCTCTCCCGCCATACCTAATTTCGCTAGCATTCTGTCAGTAACAATTAATATACGGCGAAAACCATATTCCTCCATCATATTCAGCGCATCTTTTAAAGAATCTTCGCCAATGACATTAACAGAAGGAATAAAAAATGTGGAAGCTGCCATAACACACTCCAGAACGAGGGTAAAAGGGCGGGCAGCTTACAGAGGATTTATATTTAAAAAGTTGATCGATATTATTCTTTTTAGAATCGTATATTAAAAAAAGCACATTAGACTCATGTTCTAATGCGCTTTTTCAAAATTTATAAGACTTTTAAAGTAATTCGCATTTAATATGAATTAATCATTATCTTATTTATGCGGAAATAATAATGCGTCACGCAATAAATGATCATTTCCCCGACGACGCGTAAAACCAATGCGGTCAAAATATTCCAGAATTTGAATTGCCAGTTTTCGACCAACACCTAAGCGATCGCGGAAATCCGCCGCACAGGTCGAGCCACACTCCTGATCGAGATCGCGGATCATGTTGGCAAACTCGACAATCCGATCGTTACGGTAATAACGATCTTTAACGATCGCCGTAATTATCCCCTGCTGCGCCGCCTGCCGTAGTGTCAGGCGCATTGCCTGTTCGTCAGTTCCCGTCTCTTTTGCCAGGTCACGCACCCACCACGGCTCGTTGCCAAACAGCGGTTCCACTTTTTGCCAGATTGCTTGCTGCTCTTCGCTAAATCCCGCTTTGTGATCCGGCAGATGCAGCCAACCATGATGGCTGTGAATGTCGCCGCTTTCGCGCATCTTTTCAATCAGCAACAGCACCAGTGCTTCATCTTCCATCGGCAACGCCATGCGCCGCAGACGCTCACGCCCTGGACCTGGTTCATCGCGATGTTGCTCATGATAAGTTGCTAATGTGTCGAGAATTTTACGTTGCCAGCGGGCGGCAACTGGAGCGTTCAACAAACTGTAACCAGCCTGAATATAGCCCGGCTGTTGCAGCAGTTCGCGCATCCCTTCACCATTGAGCTGACGCGCCCAGGCGAAATCGGCAAGGTTAACCGCACCGCGCTCCAGATGAACGGTCAGTGCGTCGGCATCGCTTTGTGTGCGTGCCAGTGACGCCAGCCATTGCAGATATTCCGGCTTACGTTTACCGCGACGCGGCGGGTTAAGCATCACCACCCGCGCCCCCGCCAACGTGTTACGGGCAGAGATATCGCGCAGCACCAGGCGATCGTTATCCGCCAGCCACAGCGGCGTGTCGAACACCAGCTCGGCAAGGTTATCTTCCAGCAGCGAAACGCGCCCCGTAACGTGGCTGGCGGCGTGGTGAATATGCAGCGGCTGCCACTGGGTCAGCGGCGTATGGGTTTGTAACTCGACAATCACTCGTGTGAACGGCTCTGGCGGCACATCGGCAAGCAGCCAGTCGCCACGGTTAATCTGTTCTTTTTCCGCATCACCAGCGATGTTAAGCGCGATACGCTGCCCGGCATGGGCGGTTTCAGTTGGCTGGTTTTGCGCATGCAGCGCACGCACGCGCATCGGTTTATTTACACCAGTCAGCCATAGTGAATCGCCTACCTTCACTTCCCCGCTTAACGCCGTACCGGTGACCACCAGCCCGGCACCTTTTACGGTAAATGCGCGGTCGATAGCGAGTCGGAAACTATGTTGGCTGGCGTGTTCGCGTTCCGGCAATTGAAGCAGATGTTCGCGCAGGGCATCAATTCCCCGTCCTTCGGTCGCTGCGGTGATAAACAGTTTTGCCTCAGCAAAACCGTATTCCCGCAGCACCTCCTTTACCTGGCGTTCAACCTCATCAACACGCGCTTCGTCCACGCGATCGGCTTTAGTCAATGCCACTGTCAGCATCGGGTTACCGGTAAGCTGCAAAATCGCCAGATGCTCACGGGTCTGTGCCATCACGCCGTCATCGCACGCCACCACCAGCAGTGCGTGATCGATACCACCAACGCCCGCCAGCATGTTGGAAAGAAACTTTTCATGACCGGGAACGTCGATAAAACCAGGCACGCGTCCATCTGGCTGCGGCCAGTAGGCATAGCCGAGATCGATGGTCATCCCACGCTTCTTTTCTTCCGGCAGACGGTCAGCATTTACGCCCGTAATCGCCTGTAATAACGTCGTTTTGCCGTGGTCAACGTGTCCGGCAGTCGCAATAATCATTTCAACAACATCTCCAAAAACCGTTGCTCATCTTCAAGGCAGCGTAGGTCCAGCCACAGACGCCCGTCATAAATGCGCCCAATCACCGGAATCGGCAATTCACGCCAGCGAGCAGCTAATGACTCAAGGTGGCTACCGCGTCCGTCATGAGGCGTAAACGTCAATGCCGCGCTCGGCAGACGATCCACCGGCAGCGAACCACTGCCAATCTGCGAAAGGCATGGCATAACCTGTACCGCAAACTCCGCACCATAGTGAGCGGCAAGGGGGGCCTGCAACCGTTGCGCCTGGATTTGAATGACCTCTGCGCTGCGGGTAAGCAGACGCAGGGTCGGTAATTTTTCACTCAGTACTTCAGGGTGTAAATAAAGACGCAACGTGGCTTCCAGCGCCGCGAGTGTCATTTTATCTGCACGTAATGCACGTTTCAGCGGGTGACTCTGCAAACGCGCGATCATCTCTTTTTTACCAACGATAATCCCTGCCTGCGGCCCGCCTAACAACTTGTCGCCGGAGAAGCTCACCAGGCTGACGCCCGCCGCAATCAACTCCTGCGGCATAGGCTCTTTTGGCAAACCATACTGACTGAGATCCACCAGCGAACCACTGCCTAAATCAGTCACCACGGGAACATCCAGTTCTTTGCCGAGCGCCACCAGTTCAGCTTCGTCTATCGCTTTGGTGAAGCCTTGAATGCTGTAATTACTGGTATGCACCTTCATCAGCAGCGCGGTATTTTCATTCACTGCCTGACGATAATCATTCGCGTGCGTGCGGTTGGTGGTCCCTACTTCATGTAGGGTGCAGCCTGCCTGACGCATGACATCGGGAATACGAAACGCGCCGCCAATCTCCACCAGTTCGCCGCGAGAAACCACCACTTCTTTACCACTGGCAGTAGCTGCCAACATCAGCAGCACCGCCGCCGCATTGTTATTGACGATACAGGCATCTTCTGCGCCGGTGATGCGACATAACAACTGCGCCAGCGCACGATCGCGATGCCCGCGTCCGGCGTCATCCAGATCATATTCCAGCGTCACCGGCAAACGCATAACTTGCGTAACAGCCTCAACCGCCGCTTCCGCCTGCAATGCCCGCCCAAGATTAGTATGCAGCACGGTTCCCGTCAGGTTGATCACCGGACGCAGCGCGCTCTGCGCCTCTTTCGCCAGACGAGCATCAACCTCTTGCGCCCAGTTTTCACACCATGCAGGCAGCGACTGGCTGTCGCGAATCATTTCCCGCGCTTCGTCGAGCATTTGACGTAGCAACTCCACGACACGGGTATGGCCATAAGTATCACGCAAAGAAAGGAAAGAGCTATCACGCAATAAGCGATCGATAGCTGGAAGTTGACTATAGAGGGAACGCGTTTCGGTTGTCATAGGAAACCAGGCTCATCAAGGCCCTCTCGCACGGAGAAGGGCGTTTAACATAACCACGGATTGTAACGTGAGATGGGTCAGGAGGACATATCGCGCATCAAGCCTTTGGCGGTTCGGTGCGAGCGAAGCTTTCGCGGCTAAAGAGATTCTCGACCAGTTTGACTAAGTGTGGGCGGTCCACACACCAGCCCGGCGCAACGCGGCGGAAATTGAGATACCCGACGGCACAGGCAATGGCGATAGTCGCCAGATTGACTGTATCAGTTTTGAGCGTGCCATCGACCAGATATCCTTCCAGCACATCCAGGCTGCGGTTGATTTTCTCCCGCTGGCGTAACAATTCATCTTCAGACTGCTGCGCCGCCGGACGCGCCTGTTCACGCACCGACACCAGCCCGGCATCCATAATGCCATCCGCCAGCGCCTCAATTTTGCGCACTCGCAACGACTCCAGCGGATCGCGCGGCAACATCGCCGGAGCGACATTCATTAATTCAATATATTCAGCGATGATCGGCGAATCAAACCAACATTCGCCCTCTTCGGTCACCAGCACCGGCACTTTCCCTAACGGGTTAAATTGCGCCACGCCATTGTCCGCGCTATAGGGCAGTTCATTAATAAATTCGAAAGTTATGCCCTTTTCTAACAACAGAATAGAAAGTTTGCGTACAAACGGGCTGGTGTAGCTACCGACGAGTTTCATGCCGAGTCCTTTGTGCGAGGAAAAATATCAGTATGGCCCAGGCTCACGCAAAACACAGGTGATATAAGTCTCAATGATCCAAATAAAGATAATGCATCCAACTGGTCATTCTCAGCAGTACCTTCCGCATCACCGAAACATGGCTGAAATGGTCGGAGTAAACTGCCACCTGGGCGTAGATGCCGTCGGGTAAGGCATCGATATCATCGTTAGGGTCCAGTTCAATGGTTCCCAGCACACCGTCTGTGCCGGGCACGACCGTTAATGATTGCAGTACCCCCTGCGCCTGATACGAGCCGCCAGGCACGACAGGTAAAATACTGGTCAGTTTGCCGTGGAACACCTGCCCAGGCAGCGCGTTAAACACCACTTCCGCATCATCGCCGGGTTTCAGACGTAACAGCGAGTTTTGCCGAAATTGGGCGACAATTTGCCGTTTTTGCTCAGGGATGAAAACCATAACCGGACGCAGCGGCAAGGCAGCTGCGTATGTACCTGGGCGGATCAGTACCTGAGTAACGTAGCCATTGCTTGGCGCGCGAATGACGGTCTGCTCAAGGTTATATTTTGCTTCAGTAAGTTGCGCTCTTAAGCTCACAATCTGCGATTGCTCACCGTTGACCATGCTGTCGAGCTGGCTCTGGATCTGCGCCTGCTCCGCCACCGAGCCTTTCACTAACGCATCCTGCGCGAGAAAATTCTGCCGCGCATCGTCGATGTCACGTTCCGAGAACGGATTCACCGCCGCCTGGCTGCCTTTCAGGTAGCGTTGATAATTTTTAAACAGCCGATCGCGCTCCGCTGAAACCTGAGTGGTGTTAGCCTGCGCTTCAGTGAGCTGCGCCCGCAGCGTTTTGATGTTATGCGTCGCCGTCATCAGATCAGCCTGAAGTCTGTCTACTCGCGCCTGGTAACGTACCGGGTCGAGCTTAAAAAGCACCTCGCCCTTCTGAATAAGCTGATTATTTTTATCGGTGACTTCAGTCACGATCCCCGTCACCTGTGGCGTGATAGGGATAGCTATCACCGCCTTTTGCGCCGTAAAAGTGTAGGGATGGTTATAATTCATCAATAAAATCAAACCACTCACCAAAAACACACCGCCGAGCGCCGCCGTCGCCAGCGTCCACTGATTCACCGGAATGCGGAAGATTTTAAATACTGCCCACGCCAGCGCCACGTAAGTTAAGACAATCAACAGATCCATGATTAGATCTCCGGAAACGTGGAGTAGTCAGGTTTTTTCTCGGCGGCGAGTTGATGTTCCAGCCGGGAGATACGGTCAGAAAGCGCAGCGATGTCCGGGTCAGGCGCCCTCTCTTCCGGCGTAATATGCGACTGCATCCCCCAGCCGCGTTCCGGTTGATAAAGCGTGGCCCAGATCCACAGGAACGGCCAGATAATGTGGAGCGTAAACAAGCTGACCCACCCTGCGGTATGAATGGCATCGGCATGAGGATGGTTGCGCTTTTTGGCAATCAGATAGGGGATGTCATGTATCGCGATGATTCCATAAAAAATCACCAGAAAGACGAAGATCAGCACTCCCAACGCGAAATAGTTTAGAAACATAGCTGCCTCGAATTCACGCTTATCAGAGTTGTTATGGGCTGGCAGCCAGATACGCGTCGGGCTGATTATTTGACAATAATCCGGGTTTGCGATTCTCGCCATCACACCGAAGAATAATTTTAAGAAGCGATGAGTTGCTTAGTTACATAACGATTTTATGACTAAGGCATAACATGCTGTAGATCACATCAGGTGAACGCCGTGAGAAAATATCTTGTGATTTAGATCACAAAGATTCAACAAACCGTCAAAATAAAAATGTGACGTTACTCACATTTAAATGCCATTTTTAGCGAAAATCGCCGTCTTGTTGCTTTTTTACACAAGCGTTTTGTGATGAACATCACGTCAATTACCTCTCTACCCCCTATATTTATGTGACTAACATCACACAAAAGGCCACCAACTGGACAGTTAACCGATTCAGTGCCAGATTTCGCAGTATCTACAAGGTCCGGCTACCTCTGCCGCCACATTAACAAAAAACCTCGGGCTTCCAGCCTGCGCGACAGCAAACATAAGAAGGGGTGTTTTTATGTCATCCGATATTAAGATCAAAGTGCAAAGCTTTGGTCGTTTCCTCAGCAACATGGTGATGCCGAATATCGGCGCGTTTATCGCGTGGGGTATCATCACCGCGTTATTTATTCCAACAGGGTGGTTACCGAACGAAACGCTGGCGAAGCTGGTCGGGCCGATGATCACCTATCTCCTGCCGCTGCTGATCGGTTATACCGGTGGTAAGCTGGTAGGCGGCGAACGTGGCGGCGTAGTCGGTGCCATCACCACCATGGGCGTTATCGTCGGCGCAGATATGCCGATGTTCCTCGGTTCTATGATTGCAGGTCCGCTGGGTGGCTGGTGCATTAAGCATTTCGACCGCTGGGTAGACGGTAAAATCAAATCCGGTTTTGAGATGCTGGTGAACAACTTCTCTGCCGGTATCATGGGGATGATCCTCGCTATTCTGGCATTCATGGGGATTGGTCCGCTGGTTGAAGCCCTGTCCAAAATGCTGGCTGCGGGCGTTAACTTCATGGTTGTCCATGACATGCTGCCGCTGGCGTCCATCTTTGTTGAGCCAGCGAAAATCCTGTTCCTCAACAACGCCATTAACCACGGTATCTTCTCGCCGCTGGGTATTCAGCAGTCCCATGAACTGGGTAAATCCATCTTCTTCCTGATTGAAGCTAACCCGGGTCCGGGTATGGGTGTTCTGCTGGCGTACATGTTCTTTGGTCGTGGTAGCGCTAAACAGTCTGCGGGCGGTGCGGCAATCATCCACTTCCTGGGTGGTATCCACGAAATTTACTTCCCGTATGTGTTGATGAATCCGCGTCTGATTCTGGCCGTTATCCTCGGCGGTATGACTGGCGTGTTCACGCTGACTATTCTGGGCGGTGGTTTGGTTTCTCCGGCATCTCCGGGTTCTATCCTCGCGGTACTGGCGATGACGCCAAAAGGTGCTTACTTCGCTAACATCGCAGGTGTGTGTGCGGCGATGGCAGTGTCCTTCGTTGTCTCTGCTATTTTGCTGAAAACCAGCAAAGTAAAAGAAGAAGATGATATTGAAGCTGCAGCACGTCGCGTTCAGGAAATGAAAGCTGAGTCTAAAGGCGCGTCTCCGCTGTCTGCTGGCGATGTGACTAACGACCTGAGCCACGTACGTAAAATCATCGTTGCCTGTGACGCTGGTATGGGTTCCAGTGCGATGGGCGCAGGTGTGCTGCGTAAGAAAATTCAGGATGCGGGTCTGTCGCAGATTTCAGTTACCAACAGCGCGATCAACAACCTACCGCCGGATGTGGACCTGGTCATCACTCACCGTGATCTGACCGAACGCGCTATGCGCCAGGTTCCGCAGGCACAACATATTTCGCTGACTAACTTCCTCGATAGCGGCCTGTACACCAGCCTGACTGAACGTCTGGTTGCTGCCCAGCGTCATACTGAAAACGAAGTGAAAGTAAAAGACAGCCTGAAAGACAGCTTTGACGATTCTAATGCCAACCTGTTCAAGCTCGGCGCGGAAAACATCTTCCTCGGTCGCAAAGCGGCCACCAAAGAAGAAGCGATTCGTTTTGCTGGCGAGCAGCTGGTGAAAGGCGGTTATGTTGAGCCGGAATACGTACAGGCGATGCTGGACCGTGAAAAACTGACCCCGACTTACCTGGGTGAGTCTATCGCCGTGCCGCACGGTACGGTTGAAGCGAAAGATCGCGTGCTGAAAACGGGCGTCGTGTTCTGCCAGTACCCGGAAGGCGTGCGCTTCGGTGAAGAAGAAGATGACATTGCCCGTCTGGTGATTGGTATTGCAGCCCGTAACAACGAGCACATTCAGGTTATCACCAGCCTGACCAACGCCCTGGATGATGAGTCCGTCATCGAGCGTCTGGCACACACTACCAGCGTGGATGAAGTGCTGGAACTGCTGGCAGGTCGTAAGTAATCCAATCCCACCCTCTCCACATGGAGAAGGTGGGGCTGATTGCCTGATGCGCTTCGCTTATCAGGCCTACAAAACAAAGCGCAGTTTGTTGAATTTGCACGATTGTAGGCCGGATAAGGCGTTTACGCCGCATCCGGCGCTGCCCCTCTCCTCACGGAGAGGGTTTGGGTGAGGGAAATGCCTCACCCCAGCCCTCTCGGGTAAAAACATTGATGAAGGTTAATACTATGAAAGCATTACATTTTGGCGCAGGTAATATCGGTCGTGGCTTTATCGGTAAGCTGCTGGCGGACGCGGGTATCCAACTGACGTTTGCCGATGTAAATCAGGTGGTGCTTGATGCCCTGAATGCCCGTCATAGCTATCAGGTTCATGTGGTCGGCGAAACCGAGCAGGTGGATACCGTTTCCGGCGTAAATGCCGTCAGCAGCATCGGTGATGATGTCGTTGATCTGATTGCTCAGGTTGATTTAGTCACTACCGCCGTGGGCCCGGTCGTACTGGAACGTATAGCTCCTGCCATCGCTAAAGGGCTGGTGAAACGTAAAGAGCAAGGTAATGAATCCCCGCTGAACATCATCGCCTGTGAAAACATGGTTCGCGGCACCACGCAACTGAAAGGCCATGTGATGAACGCTCTGCCGGAAGATGCCAAAGCGTGGGTAGAAGAGCATGTTGGCTTTGTCGATTCCGCCGTTGACCGCATCGTACCGCCTTCCGCTTCTGCAACTAACGATCCGCTGGAAGTCACGGTAGAAACCTTCAGCGAATGGATTGTCGATAAAACCCAGTTCAAAGGCACACTGCCGAACATCCCAGGTATGGAATTAACAGACAACCTGATGGCATTTGTCGAGCGTAAACTCTTCACCCTGAACACAGGTCATGCTATAACCGCGTACCTCGGAAAACTGGCGGGCCATCAGACCATTCGTGATGCAATTCTCGACGAGAAAATCCGTGCAGTGGTAAAAGGTGCGATGGAAGAAAGCGGCGCTGTACTGATCAAGCGCTATGGCTTTGATGCTGACAAACATGCAGCATACATCCAGAAAATCCTCGGTCGTTTTGAAAATCCGTATCTGAAGGATGATGTGGAGCGTGTAGGGCGTCAGCCGCTGCGTAAACTGAGCGCTGGCGATCGTTTGGTAAAACCGCTGTTGGGTACGCTGGAGTACGGTTTGCCGCACAAAAACCTGATTGATGGTATCGCCGCCGCGATGCATTTCCGTAGTGAAGATGATCCGCAGGCGCAGGAACTGGCGGCACTGATTACCGAGAAAGGCCCGCAGGAAGCGCTGGCGCAAATTTCCGGGCTTGATGCTAACAGCGAGGTAGTCGCCGAAGCAGTCACGGCTTATAACGCAAAATAATGGTAGACCAGGCGCAGAAAACCCTGCGCCTGAACAACAGATTGTCAGATATGCAGGCAACAATGGAACAAACCCAGGCCTTTGAAAACCGTGTGCTTGAGCGTCTGAATGCTGGCAAAACCGTGCGAAGCTTTTTGATCACCGCCGTTGATCTCCTGACCGAGGCGGTGAATCTTCTGGTGCTTCAGGTATTCCGCAAAGACGATTACGCGGTGAAGTATGCTGTAGAACCGTTACTCGACGGCGATGGTCCGCTGGGCGACCTTTCCGTGCGCTTAAAGCTGATTTATGGGCTTGGCGTGATTAGCCGCAACGAATATGAAGATGCGGAACTCTTGATGGCGCTGCGTGAAGAGCTGAATCACGACGGTAACGAGTATGCCTTTACCGATGATGAAATTATTGGGCCATTTGGCGAGCTGCACTGCGTGGCGGCGATCCCACCGCCGCCACAATTTGAACCAACGGATTCCAGTTTGTATGCGATGCAAATTCAGCGTTACCAACAAGCTGTGCGTTCAACAATGGTCCTTTCACTGACAGAGCTGATTTCCAAAATCAGCTTAAAAAAAGCCTTTCAAAAGTAAGCGATTACTGCTTCTCAACCTGCTTCGGCCGATAAAGCCGACGATAATACTCCAGACGTTGCAGATATAACGGCACGCTATCCTCAGGTATACCGGACGGAATAGCGTCGCGGGGAGGAAGCTTTTTCAGATACTCCCGGAACGCCTGGCTTGATGCCATAAAATCTACGGCTTTGTCGATCAGATGCGGAACGTTTTCACCTAATTTGCCCATGATAATATCTCCGTATTACCCCGCGCCGGGAATGCGCGGCCGCCAATTTTAGTTTAGGATCCAGGTCAAGATGGCATTAAGGAAAACGTGCTTATTCCTCAATGTTCACCCTCACTGGTTATCTTTTTCTTTTAATTTTACTACAAATCAAAACGTTACATGGTTTTTGAGCATGTAACTGGTTGCAAGGAAGAACTATTACAATGTCATCAGTTGTGAACAAAGTGCCTGGTCGCGCATACTAGGGACTATAAATTTATCTTTATCAGAAGCCATCAAATGAAAGAAGTCGAAAAAAACGAAATCAAACGTCTCAGCGATCGCCTGGACGCCATCCGCCATCAGCAAGCCGATCTGTCACTGGTTGAAGCCGCAGACAAATATGCCGAGCTGGAAAAAGAGAAAGCCACGCTGGAAGCTGAAATTGCGCGTCTGCGCGAAGTTCATAGCCAGAAACTCAGTAAAGAAGCGCAAAAGCTGATGAAGATGCCATTCCAGCGTGCGATTACGAAAAAAGAGCAAGCTGATATGGGCAAGCTGAAGAAGAGCGTTCGCGGGCTGGTCGTTGTGCACCCGATGACCGCACTGGGCCGTGAAATGGGCCTGCAAGAGATGACCGGGTTCTCAAAGACTGCCTTCTGATCAATGTAATCACCGCTTCCTCTATTTTTACTCGCTCCTGCTGACACATGCAGGAGCTGGTTTCAGATACCGAATATCGTTAACATTCTTAACATCGCATGTTCAATGTTGCCCGCTCGCTTGCCTCATTGTCACAGGCTAAATTCTGAAAATATTCTGCGTAATAAAAGCACTATATATAAATATTAAATATGATTATTCGTGTATTAATGCTTAATTATTTATATTTTCCAACCATCATCACATTTATTTTATCAAAACATCCACCATACAAATATTAACTTCTTACCTTCCTCGCTTTTACTCCATTAAACATTTGACATTGATTGACACCGATCATTAAACTTCGCGCGATTTACTCATTATCATCAACAAACTAAAACAATTTGACATTTAATAAAACACTCTCAATGTCCATTAATTAAAAACTCTCTCATCTATTTTTATTGTGAATATAAAACATTAAATCATTCACACAAAAAATAATTATACCATAGTTTTCAACGCATCAGGATTATGAAAAGGAATTCATCCCATGAGCATAAAAAAAGCACTATTAAATGTGTTAACGATATCGTCACTCTGTGCATTAACGGGGTGTGACTATATTGAAAAAGTAAACTCAATCGACGAGTTCACCAGGCAGCAAGCATTGCAACAAAGTCAAATAGACGCGCTAAAAAAACAGCAAGAACAATATAAAAGCAAAATTGAACTTTTTGAAAAACAACAAAATAGCATCATAAACAGTACCAAAACGCTTGCTGGCGTCGTGAAATCAGTCAAGGACAAGCAGAATGAGTTTGTCTTCACTGAATTTAACCCGACACAAACACAATACTTCATTTTAAATAACGGCTCAGTCGGTTTAGCAGGACGCATACTGTCTATTGACGCCGTAGAAAATGGCAGCGTTATTCGTATTTCACTGGTCAACTTATTAAGCGTTCCCGTATCCAATATTGGTTTTCATGCCACCTGGGGCAACGAAAAACCTGCCGATGCTAAAGACTTAGCAAAATGGCAGCAATTACTTTTCAGCACCTCAATGAACTCCTCGCTGAAATTATTACCAGGTCAATGGCAAGACATTAACCTGACGCTGAAAGGCGTATCTCCTAATAATCTTAAATACCTGAAGCTCGCCATCAATATGGCAAACCTTCAGTTCGACGACCTTCACTCTGCTGCATATCAGCAGCGAAAAAGCAAAAAATAAATGCAGCTTCTGCGCTTATATCAAGGAATAGAGAGCATCAATAATGAACAAAATATTTAAAGTTATCTGGAATCCGGCGACGGGCAGTTACAGCGTTGCCAGCGAAACGGCGAAGAGTCGTGGCAAGAAGAGCGGACGCAGTAAGCTGTTAATTTCTGCACTGGTTGCAACTAGTGGGATGTTGTCGTCGTTTGCGTATGCAGATAATGCGACTGGTACTCCCGTTGTACCAGCAGGCCATAATAGTGGTAATGGATGGGTCGCGATCGGTCAAGGATCAACTGCAAGCCAGCACACAGATGCAGATGGCGCATCAACTGCTATAGGGAATCTTGCCAGTGCTCTAGGTAAATTTAGTACTTCAATAGGTGCCAGAAGTTCTGCGGGTGGCGATGCGTCAACAGCGTTGGGGGTGAAGGCGAATGCCAGTGGCAATAGAAGTACAGCTATAGGGGCGTCGGCTATCGCTGAGGGCCAGTTCTCTATGGCGATGGGTGTAATGTCACTGGCGAAAGGTGATTATGCCTCAGCATTCGGCTATGACAACGACGCGACGGGCGAAAAAAGCCTTGCATTAGGTTACAAAAGTAAATCCGGTGGTATCTATAGTATTGCCCTGGGGGCTGCGGCTAACGCATCTGCAACCGACGCCTTTGCTGTTGGCCGAGAAAGTGTAGCTAGCGGTACAGACAGCCTCGCTTTAGGCAGAAAATCAGTCGCCAGCGCCGCAAACGCAATTTCTATGGGCGCTGAGAGCAAAGCCGCTGAAAATGCGACGGCCGTTGGTACTAAAGCTGAGGCAAATGGGATTAATAGTATCGCGTTGGGCTTTGGGGGTATTGCAAATGCCGATAACACGATTGCTCTGGGCAATCAAAGCCAGGCAGTAGCTGCTGGTGCAATTGCCATCGGTCAGGGGAATAAAGCTGACGGCGCAAATGCTATCGTGTTGGGTAATGGTAGTACCACAGGCGGTGCAAATTCTATTGCTATTGGACAAGATAGTTATGCCGGTTTAGAAAATGGCATTGCAATTGGTGGTCAAGCCAGTGCTCAAGGGAAAAATTCCGTTGCTCTGGGCGCTGGTTCTGTAGCGACTGAAGAGAATTCCGTCTCTGTGGGGAACACAACAGTTCAGCGACAAATTGTCAATATGGCAGCAGGTAATATCAGCACTGACAGTACTGATGCTATCAATGGATCACAGCTTTATGCTATCAGTAAGTCAGTAGCGGACCATCTTGGTGGGGGAGCTACCGTCAATTCGCAAGGCGTCGTTACTTCCCCGAATTACAGACTGAAAAATGGTATTTATGGCAATGTTGGCGACGCCTTAGCGGATCTAAACAATAATACGATACAATGGGACTCCCTTAAAAAGGGATATAGTGCGGCACATGGTACAGATGCCACCAGCATCATCACCAACGTTAAAGCCGGCACTATTTCTGCTACCAGTACGGATGCGGTTAACGGTTCTCAGCTGAAAGCTACCAATGACGATGTCGAGGCCAATACCACCAATATCGCTACTAATACCAGCAACATTGCCACGAATACGGCAAGTATTGCAACCAACACCACCAACATCTCCAACCTGACGAATTCCGTTGGTGACCTTAAGGATGATGCCCTGCTGTGGAATGATGCTAAAAATGCATTCAGCGCCGCGCACGGCACCGATGCCACCAGCAAAATCACCAACGTACTGGCAGGCACTGTTTCTACCACCAGCACCGATGCCATTAATGGTTCACAACTTCAGAGTACGGCAAGCACCATTACGTCCTATTTGGGCGGCGGCGCAACAATGAGTGATACCGGCGTATTTACCGGCCCTAAATATAATATTGGCGGCAATGAATACACCAACGTTGGCGCAGCTCTTACTGCTCTGGATAATGACGCCCTGTTGTGGGATGCGACCGCTAATTCAAAT
>NZ_VATN01000001.1:0-165265 GCF_005781105.1 Escherichia sp. E2586 | reverse complement strand
TAATTCAAATACTGGTGCATTTAGCGCCGCACACGGTACCGATGCCACCAGCAAAATCACCAACGTACTGGCTGGCACAGTTTCTTCCAACAGCTTCGATGCCATTAATGGTAGCCAGCTTTATGGTTTAGCTGATTCCTTCACGACTTATCTTGGCGGTGGTGCTGATATCAGCGATACGGGCGTATTAACCGGACCAACCTACACTATTGGTAATAATGCCTACACTAACGTCGGTGATGCTCTGGCAGCCATTAACTCGTCATTTACCGATTCGCTCGGTGATGCTCTGCTCTGGGATACTGCCGCCAAAAAATTCAGCGCCAAACACGGTGGTACCGACAGCGTCATTACTGACGTCGCAGACGGTGCAATTTCTGATACCAGCAGCGATGCCATTAACGGCTCACAACTCTATACCACCAATGAGTACGTCGTAGATGCGTTGGGTGGTGGTGCCGAAGTCAATGCTGACGGCACCATCACTGCGCCGACTTACACCATTGCAAATACCGATTACAACAACGTCGGTGAAGCTCTGAACGCAATCGACACCACTCTCGATGATGCTCTGCTGTGGGATGCAACAGCAAATAACGGTCAAGGTGCATTTAGCGCCGGTCGCGGGATAGATAAAACGGCCAGCATTATTACTAATGTCGCAGACGGTGCAATTTCTGATACCAGCAGCGATGCCATTAACGGTTCGCAACTCTACGACACCAATAAGTACATTGCTGATGCCCTAGGTGGAGATGCAGAAGTCAACTCTGATGGTTCTATCACTGCGCCGACTTACACCATTGCAAATACCGATTACAACAACGTCGGTGAAGCTCTGGATGCGCTCGATGATAATGCCCTGTTGTGGGATGACGCTGCGGGTGCCTACAGCGCCAACCATGAAGGCAAAGCCAGTGTAATCACCAATGTGGCTGATGGTCTGATTGAAGCGGGCAGCACTGACGCCGTCAACGGTTCCCAACTGAATGCCGCTAACCTGCTGATCGAGCAGAATAGCCAAATCATCAATCAGCTTGCCGGAAACACCGACACGACGTACATCGCAGAGAATGGTGCAGGTATTAACTATGTGCGTACCAACGACGACGGCTTAGCGTTCAACGACGCCAGCGCCTCTGGTATTGGTGCTACCGCAGTAGGCTATAACGCTGTTGCCTCTGGTGCCAGCAGTGTAGCTATTGGTCAGGACAGCATCAGCGAAGTTGACACGGGTATCGCTCTGGGTAGCAGCTCTGTTTCCGACCGTCTAATTGTTAAAGGTTCTCGTAACACCAGCGTAACGGAAAATGGCGTAGAGATTGGCTACGACACCACTGACGGTGAATTACTCGGCGCATTGTCGATTGGTGATGATGGCAAGTACCGTCAAATCATCAACGTAGCCGATGGTTCCGAAGCCCATGACGCCGTTACGGTTCGCCAGTTGCAGAATGCCATTGGTGCAGTCGCTACCACGCCGACCAAATACTTCCACGCTAACTCAACGGCTGAAGATTCACTGGCAGTCGGTGAAGACTCGCTGGCAATGGGTGCGAAAACTATCGTTAACGGTAATGCTGGCATTGGTATCGGCCTGAACACTCTGGTGCTGGCAGATGCGATCAACGGTATTGCTATCGGTAGCAACGCAAGTGCAAATCATGCCAACAGTATTGCGATGGGTAACGGTTCTCAGACTACCCGTGGCGCACAGACTGGCTACACCGGTTACAACATGGATGCACCGCAGAACTCTGTCGGTGAGTTCTCTGTCGGCAGTGAAGACGGTCAACGCCAGATCACCAACGTCGCAGCAGGTTCGGCTGATACTGATGCGGTTAACGTGGGTCAGTTGAAAGTAACGGACGCGCAGGTTTCCCAGAATACCCAGAGCATTACTAACCTGAACAATCAGGTCACTAATCTGGATACTCGCGTTACTAATATCGAAAACAGTATTGGCGACATCGTGACCACCGGTAGCACCAAGTACTTCAAGACCAATACCGATGGCGTCGATGCTAACGCGCAGGGTAAAGATAGCGTCGCAATTGGCTCTGGTTCCATTGCTGCCGCTGACAACAGCGTCGCTCTGGGTACAGGCTCCGTGGCCAACGAAGAAAACACGATCTCTGTGGGTTCTTCTACCAATCAGCGTCGTATCACCAACGTAGCCGCCGGTAAAAATGCTACCGACGCCGTTAACGTTGCGCAGTTGAAGTCTTCTGAAGCAGGCGGTGTGCGTTACGACACCAAAGCTGATGGTTCTATCGACTACAGCAACATCACCCTCGGTGGTGGCAACGGCGGTACGACTCGCATCAGCAACGTTTCCGCTGGCGTGAACAACAACGACGCGGTGAACTACGCGCAGTTGAAGCAAAGCGTGCAGGAAACGAAGCAATACACCGATCAGCGCATGGTTGAGATGGATAACAAACTGTCCAAAACTGAAAGCAAGCTGAGTGGTGGTATCGCTTCTGCAATGGCGATGACCGGCCTGCCGCAGGCTTACACTCCGGGTGCCAGCATGGCCTCTATTGGTGGCGGTACTTACAACGGTGAATCAGCTGTTGCTTTAGGTGTGTCGATGGTGAGCGCCAATGGTCGTTGGGTCTACAAATTACAAGGTAGTACCAATAGCCAGGGTGAATACTCCGCCGCACTCGGTGCCGGTATTCAGTGGTAATCATCCATTAACGAATGGGTAAACGCCAAATTGCCTGATGCGTTACGCGCATCAGGCCTACAGGGTGATTCTGCACATTCCTGTAGGCCGGATATTCCGGCAAGATAAGGCGCACCGGGTCAACAATCTAAGGGCAATTCTCTGATGAGGATTGCCCTTTTCTTTACCAGACATCTCCCTTCGCCAAAAAATTGGCCCTACCAATTCTTCGCTTATCTGACCTCTGGTTCACATTTTCCCAATTAAAACTCACATTAACGTTGCCAATAAATAACATTTAGTTAACCATTCATTGTCATTATCCCTACACAACAAAATTGGCAGTACCACTTTTACACAACGTGTGACACGGAGATGAGCAACAGACTCATTACACGATGTGCGTGGACTCCAGGAGACCTGCAATGAATCTCTGGCAACAAAACTATGATCCCGCCGGGAATATCTGGCTTTCCAGCCTGATAGCATCGCTTCCCATCCTGTTTTTCTTCTTTGCGCTGATTAAGCTCAAACTGAAAGGATACGTTGCCGCCACCTGGACGGTTGCCATCGCCCTGGCCGTGGCTTTGCTGTTCTATAAAATGCCGGTCGCCAACGCGCTGGCCTCGGTGGTTTATGGCTTCTTCTACGGTTTGTGGCCCATCGCGTGGATCATTATTGCGGCGGTGTTCGTCTATAAGATCTCGGTGAAAACCGGACAGTTTGACATTATCCGCTCGTCTATTCTCTCAATAACCCCAGACCAGCGTCTGCAAATGCTGATCGTCGGTTTCTGTTTCGGCGCATTTCTCGAAGGGGCTGCGGGCTTCGGCGCACCGGTGGCGATCACCGCCGCATTGCTGGTCGGCCTGGGCTTTAAACCTCTGTACGCCGCCGGACTGTGCCTGATTGTTAACACCGCGCCAGTGGCATTTGGTGCGATGGGTATTCCAATTCTGGTTGCCGGACAGGTAACAGGCATCGACAGCTTTGAGATCGGCCAGATGGTGGGTCGTCAGCTACCGTTTATGACCATTATCGTCCTGTTCTGGATCATGGCGATTATGGACGGCTGGCGCGGTATTAAAGAGACGTGGCCTGCGGTCGTGGTTGCAGGTGGTTCGTTTGCCATCGCACAGTATCTCAGCTCCAACTTCATTGGGCCGGAACTGCCGGACATTATCTCTTCGCTGGTATCGCTGCTCTGCCTGACACTGTTCCTCAAACGCTGGCAGCCAGTACGCGTTTTCCGCTTCGGCGATCTGGGTGCATCGCAGGTTGATATGACGCTGGCTCACACAGGTTACACGGCGGGTCAGGTGCTACGTGCCTGGACACCGTTCCTGTTCCTGACCGCCACCGTAACACTTTGGAGTATCCCGCCATTTAAAGCTCTGTTCGCTTCGGGCGGCGCGCTGTATGAATGGGTGATCAACATTCCGGTACCGTATCTCGACAAACTGGTTGCACGTATGCCGCCGGTGGTCAGCGAGGCTACAGCCTACGCCGCCGTGTTTAAGTTTGACTGGTTCTCCGCCACTGGCACCGCCATTCTGTTTGCTGCGCTGCTCTCGGTTGTCTGGCTGAAGATGAAACCGTCTGACGCTCTCAGCACCTTCGGCAGCACGCTGAAAGAACTGGCGCTGCCCATCTACTCCATCGGTATGGTGCTGGCGTTCGCCTTTATCTCGAACTATTCCGGGCTGTCGTCAACACTGGCGCTGGCACTGGCGCACACCGGTCATGCATTCACCTTCTTCTCGCCGTTCCTCGGCTGGCTGGGGGTATTCCTGACCGGGTCGGATACGTCATCTAACGCTCTGTTTGCCGCTCTGCAAGCCACGGCCGCACAACAAATTGGCGTCTCTGACCTGTTGCTGGTTGCCGCCAATACCACCGGCGGTGTTACCGGGAAGATGATCTCCCCGCAATCCATCGCTATCGCCTGTGCGGCGGTAGGCCTGGTTGGCAAAGAGTCAGACCTGTTCCGCTTTACCGTCAAACACAGCCTGATATTCACCTGTATGGTGGGCGTGATCACCACGCTTCAGGCTTACGTCTTAACGTGGATGATTCCTTAATGATTGCTACACCCAGACGCCTGTCAGACGAGGTTGCCTCCCGTGTGCGGGCGCTGATTGATGAAAAACAGCTGGAGGCGGGCATGAAGTTGCCCGCTGAACGCCAACTGGCGATGCAACTCGGCGTGTCGCGTAATTCACTGCGCGAAGCGCTGGCAAAACTGGTGAGCGAAGGCGTACTTCTTAGTCGTCGCGGTGGTGGCACATTTGTGCGCTGGCGTCATGACGCGTGGTCGGAGCAAAACATCGTCCAGCCGCTGAAAACGCTGATGGCCGATGATCCGGATTACAGTTTCGATATTCTGGAAGCCCGCTACGCCATTGAAGCCAGCACCGCATGGCATGCAGCAATGCGCGCCACGTCTGGCGACAAAGAAAAGATTCAGCTTTGTTTTGAAGCAACGCTCAGCGAAGACCCGGACCTCGCCTCACAAGCGGACGTTCGTTTTCATCTGGCGATTGCCGAAGCCTCGCATAACATCGTGCTGCTACAAACCATGCGTGGTTTCTTTGATGTTCTGCAATCCTCGGTGATGCAAAGCCGTCAACGGATGTATCTCGTGCCGCCCGTTTTTTCACAACTGACCGAGCAGCATCAGGCAGTCATTGACGCCATTTTTGCCGGGGATGCCGACGGGGCGCGTAAAGCGATGATGGCGCATCTCAGTTTTGTCCACAGCACCATGAAAAGATTCGATGAAGATCAGGCGCGCCGTGCACGTATTACCCGCCTGCCCGGTGAGCATAATGAGCATTCGAGGGAGAAAAACGCATGATTATTTCTGCAGCCAGCGATTATCGCGCCGCAGCACAACGCATTCTGCCGCCGTTCCTGTTCCACTATATGGATGGCGGCGCATATTCTGAATATACCCTGCGTCGTAACATGGAAGATTTGTCAGAAGTGGCGCTGCGCCAGCGTATTCTGAAAAACATGTCCGACTTAAGCCTGGAAACGACGCTGTTTAATGAGAAATTGTCGATGCCGGTGGCGCTGGCTCCAGTGGGCTTGTGCGGCATGTATGCGCGACGCGGCGAAGTTCAGGCCGCAAAAGCGGCGGATGCGCATGGCATTCCGTTTACTCTCTCAACGGTTTCCGTTTGCCCGATTGAGGAAGTCGCACCCGCCATCAAGCGCCCAATGTGGTTCCAGCTTTACGTACTGCGCGATCGCGGTTTTATGCGTAACGCACTGGAACGAGCAAAAGCCGCGGGTTGTTCTACGCTGGTTTTCACCGTGGATATGCCAACGCCGGGCGCACGCTACCGTGATGCGCATTCGGGTATGAGCGGCCCAAATGCGGCAATGCGCCGCTACTTGCAGGCGGTGACTCATCCACAATGGGCGTGGGATGTGGGCCTGAATGGTCGTCCACATGATTTAGGGAATATCTCGGCTTACCTTGGCAAACCGACCGGGCTGGAAGATTACATCGGCTGGCTGGGGAATAACTTCGATCCGTCCATCTCCTGGAAAGACCTTGAGTGGATCCGCGATTTCTGGGATGGCCCGATGGTGATCAAAGGGATCCTCGACCCAGAAGATGCGCGTGATGCGGTACGTTTTGGCGCTGACGGGATTGTGGTTTCTAACCACGGCGGTCGTCAGTTAGATGGCGTGCTCTCTTCTGCCCGCGCACTGCCTGCCATTGCAGATGCAGTGAAAGGTGATATCGCCATTCTGGCAGATAGCGGCATTCGTAACGGGCTTGATGTCGTGCGTATGATTGCGCTCGGTGCCGATACCGTACTGCTGGGTCGTGCTTTCCTGTATGCGCTGGCAACAGCGGGCCAGGCGGGCGTGGCTAACCTACTGAATCTGATTGAGAAAGAGATGAAAGTGGCAATGACGCTGACGGGCGCGAAATCGATCAGCGAAATTACGCAAGATTCGTTGGTGCAGGGGCTGGGTAAAGAGTTGCCTGCGGCGCTGGCTCCGATGGCGAAAGGGAATGCGGCATAGTCGTTTGAGCCCCCTAACCCTCTCCCTCAGGGAGAGGGGACCGATCGGTGTTGTTTGTGCTCCCTCAGACTGAATCACCTCTCTCGGATGCACAGTCCGGGGTGAGGGGAAAAGGCCGCACGGCTCACCAATTTTCTGCTATCCTGCCCCCGCACTAAGGGGGCAGTATGCTAAACATCGTACTTTACGAACCAGAAATTCCGCCAAATACTGGCAACATCATCCGTCTTTGCGCTAACACCGGCTTTCGTCTGCATATCATCGAACCAATGGGATTTGCCTGGGACGATAAGCGCCTACGCCGCGCAGGGCTGGACTACCACGAATTTACCGCCGTTACGCGTCATCATGACTACAGCGCGTTCCTCGAAGCAGAAAATCCCCAGCGCCTGTTTGCTCTCACTACAAAAGGTACGCCCGCACATAGCGCCGTAAGCTATCAGGATGGCGACTATCTGATGTTCGGCCCGGAAACGCGCGGCCTGCCAGCGAGCATTCTTGATGCCCTGCCCGCTGAACAAAAAATTCGTATTCCAATGGTGCCGGACAGCCGCAGCATGAACCTGTCCAATGCCGTGTCGGTAGTGGTGTATGAAGCCTGGCGGCAGCTGGGGTATCCGGGAGCGGTGTTGAGAGATTAGTTACTGTATGCCGGATAGATGATTACATCGCATCCGGCACAATCACAGGACGTCAGATCCCATCCCCATACTCAAACGTATGGTTAATACCGTTGAAATGCTGGTCCATATCCATTGATGGCTTATCGCTGTCTGGTTTACCGACAATGCGTGCCGGAACGCCAGCGGCAGTAGTATGCGGCGGCACCGGTTGCAGCACCACGGAACCTGCGCCAATCTTCGCGCCGCGCCCAACTTCAATATTGCCGAGAATTTTCGCGCCCGCGCCAATCATCACGCCTTCACGAATTTTCGGGTGACGGTCACCGCTGGTTTTCCCAGTACCGCCAAGGGTGACGGATTGCAGAATCGACACGTCGTTTTCAATCACCGCCGTTTCACCAACGACGATGCCCGTCGCGTGGTCGAGCATAATGCCACGGCCAATTTTTGCTGCCGGGTGAATATCAACCTGGAACGTCACAGAAACCTGGTTTTGCAGAAAAATAGCCAGTGCACGACGGCCCTGATTCCACAGCCAGTGACCGATGCGATAGGCCTGCAAGGCATGAAAACCTTTCAGGTATAACAATGGGGTTGAGTATTTATCGACTGCCGGGTCGCGGGTACGCACCGCCTGAATATCGCAGGCCGCAGAAGCAATCATTTCCGGGTCGGCGGCGTAGGCTTCTTCAACCACTTCGCGGATAGCAATGGCAGGCATGATTGGCGATGACAGCTTGTTCGCCAGCATGTAGCTCAGGGCACTGCCAAGGTTTTCGTGCTTGAGTAGCGTCGCGTGGTAAAAACTGGCCAGCATTGGCTCACAGTCCGCCAGCGTTCTGGCTTCAGCTTTAATATTGTTCCAGACAATTTCCAGTTCTTCACACGACATTGCTTACTCCACACGATGAGATAATGACCGGCCCGTTCTGCGCGGGCCGGGTCATAGCGGTAACAAAGGTTCCCTGGGTTTAGTGGCTGCTGCGCTCGTCCTTGCGTGCACGACCTAGTAAAGTCAATGCTGCCTCGCGCGCGTTTTTTCCGCAATATAATACTTGATAAATTTCCTCGGTTATTGGCATTTCAACGCCGAAGCGATGCGCCAACTCGCGGACTTCTTTCGTATTGCGGTAGCCTTCCACCACCTGACCAATCTTCTCCTGCGCGCTTTGTACATCCATGCCCTGACCGAGCATCATGCCAAAACGGCGGTTACGCGACTGGTTGTCGGTACAGGTAAGCACCAGATCGCCCAGCCCCGCCATGCCCATAAAGGTGGCAGGATCGGCACCCAGCGCCGCACCAAGACGCGACATTTCAGCCAGTCCACGGGTAATTAGCGCCGTTCGTGCATTCGCGCCAAAACCGATACCGTCGGACATCCCAGCACCAATGGCAATGACGTTTTTCACCGCGCCGCCAAGCTGCACGCCAATGAAATCCGGGTTGCTGTAAACGCGGAAACTTTTGCCACAGTGCAGCAACTGCTGGAGATCATCGGCGAAGGTCTGGTCGGTAGAGGCCAGCGAAATAGCCGTCGGTAAACCTGCCGCCAGTTCTTTCGCAAATGTTGGACCAGAGATAACCGCTAGCGGAATTTGATCGCCTAACGCCTCACGCGCCACGTCCTGTAACAGACGCCCGGTTTCCGCTTCCAGACCTTTAGTCGCCCACACCAGCCGCGCATCAGGACGCATCAGCGGTTTAATCTGGCGTAGCACTTCACCAAAGACATGGCTGGGTACGACGACGAGAATATTGCGGCTGGTTGCCAGCGCGGTGGCGAGATCGCTTTCAAGATGGAGCGTATCGGGAAAAGGCACATCGGGGAGAAACGCAGCGTTACAGCGGTCGCGTTCTAGCGTTGCGATATGTTCAGGGTCATGGCCCCAGAGGACAACCTCGTGGCCATTTCTTGCCAGGGTGATGGCAAGAGCGGTGCCGTACGAGCCGGCACCGATCACAGTCATTGAAGCATTACGTTGGTTCATCAGGCATCCTGATGTTCTTCAGTACCTTCGCCAGCCTGCTGCTGCAAATAGTTCATGAACAGCGCATCGAAGTTAACCGGCGCAAGGTTCAGTTGCGGGAATGTACCGCGGGATACCATGCTGGTGATGCATTCACGAGCATACGGGAACAGAATGTTCGGGCAGTATGCGCCCAGGCAATGTGCCAGCTGGGTGCCTTCAATACCCGCGATGGAGAAAATACCACCCTGCTGAACTTCACACAGGAACGCAGTTTCTTCGCCCAGGGATGCCGTTACGGTAACACGCAGTACCACTTCGTAAACGTCATCTGCCAGTTGAGAAGATGCCGTATCCAGATCAAGTTTAACTTCTGGCTGCCAATCTTTCTGGAAAACGTGCGGCGCGTTCGGCGCTTCGAAAGAAATATCCTTGGTATAAATACGTTGGATCTGGAAAGTCATTTCGGTGTTGTTTTGTTCTGACATGTGTAGAAAACCCTTAAGTGTTGTCCTTAAATACTGCGCAATGTAATGCCAACGTTCACACGTTATTTCAGCAGGGGATCCAGTCCACCACGTGCATCCAATGCATACAAGTCATCACAGCCGCCAATGTGCTGTGCGTCAATAAAAATCTGGGGAACCGTGGTGCGACCGCTGCGTTTGATCATCTCTTCACGCTTGGCGGCGTTGCCATCGATCGGCAGCTCCTGAAAACTCACGCCCTTGCTGCTCAGCAGTGCTTTTGCACGATGGCAATACGGGCAGGTTTCTTTGGTATAGATTTCAACATTGGCCATAACTTAGCTCCTGTTTTTTTACCCTGAAATTTCATGTTGCAGGGCGGCAGCAAAATGGAGTGTCCCCAGAAGCTTATAACAATAAGTCGCTGGGGGCATAATTGCAGCTAACGGCCTGCATCATGAAAGACGACAGGTAAATTATTTGCCGCGCACCAGAGGCAAGTTTTCGCCAGCCCAGCCAGCGACGCCTTCTTTCAGCACGAATACTTGCGCAAAACCAGCTTTCGTCAGCGCGTTTGCAGGCTCCTGGCACTGCATGCCAGAACCGTCTACCACGATAACCGGTTTGTCTTTGTGCTTCTCAAGCTCACCAACATTGTTGGCTTTGATTTCGCTCGGCAACAGATTGATAGAACCTGCGATATGGCCTTTACGGAAGTCATCACGCTGACGTAAATCCACAACCACAGCGTCTTCTTTGTTGATCAGACGCGTAGCTTCACCACGAGTAATCACCTTCACTTTCGAGGTCAGGCTCTTAAACGTAGTGACAAGAACCGCCACCAGTAACGCGATCCAGGCGATACTCAGTATGGGATGACGGCCAACAAATTGCATAATTTCTTGCATGGGGGGTAACAACTCCCGACGTAGTGATTAAAAAAACCAGGAAAGGAGTATACCTGCGCAGTGCGGCAAATACAGCCAGCGCGTTAACTGGAATGCAATTTTGCGGGGCGCTACGAAAAAAAATCGCAAATCTGGCATCGGCTTGCCGCGAGCGGTCGTATATTTTGATCTTCAGAGGCTATTTTATCGATTCAGCTGTAGTAAAATTACGCAAATTTTGACTCTTGAGTATGAGGTTGTCGCAATGTCGGTTTCTAAAAAACCTATGGTACTGGTGATTCTGGATGGCTATGGCTATCGCGAAGAACAGCAGGATAACGCCATTTTTAGTGCTAAAACCCCGGTAATGGATGCACTGTGGGCCAATCGTCCGCATACCCTGATCGACGCTTCCGGTCTGGAAGTCGGTCTGCCTGACCGTCAGATGGGTAACTCCGAAGTAGGCCACGTTAACCTGGGTGCCGGCCGCATCGTGTATCAGGACCTGACTCGTCTGGACGTTGAAATCAAAGATCGCGCTTTCTTCGCTAACCCGGTACTGACTGGTGCGGTAGATAAAGCGAAAAACGCAGGTAAAGCAGTACACATTATGGGTCTGCTCTCCGCAGGCGGCGTACACAGCCACGAAGATCACATCATGGCGATGGTAGAACTGGCAGCTGAACGCGGTGCAGAAAAAATCTACCTGCACGCATTCCTTGACGGTCGCGACACTCCGCCGCGCAGTGCTGAATCTTCGCTGAAAAAATTCGAAGAGAAATTTGCCGCGCTGGGTAAAGGCCGCGTAGCGTCCATCATTGGTCGTTACTACGCGATGGACCGCGACAACCGTTGGGATCGCGTTGAAAAAGCTTATGACCTGCTGACTCTGGCGCAGGGTGAATTCCAGGCCGATACCGCCGTTGCTGGTTTGCAGGCTGCTTATGCTCGCGACGAAAACGACGAGTTCGTGAAAGCGACCGTTATTCGTGCAGAAGGCCAGCCAGATGCAGCAATGGAAGACGGCGACGCGCTGATTTTCATGAACTTCCGTGCTGACCGTGCGCGTGAAATTACTCGTGCGTTCGTGAACGCTGATTTCGACGGCTTCGCGCGTAAGAAAGTGGTTAACGTCGATTTCGTGATGCTGACCGAATACGCTGCCGACATCAAAACCGCAGTGGCTTACCCACCGGCTTCCCTGGTTAACACCTTCGGCGAGTGGATGGCGA
Source organism: Escherichia sp. E2586 (assembly GCF_005781105.1). Taxonomy (NCBI): domain Bacteria; kingdom Pseudomonadati; phylum Pseudomonadota; class Gammaproteobacteria; order Enterobacterales; family Enterobacteriaceae; genus Escherichia; species Escherichia sp. E2586. Next base: position 153,371 of record NZ_VATN01000001.1, on the reverse strand, counting down.
AAAACGACAAAACTCAGCTGCGTATTTCCGAAACTGAAAAATATGCTCACGTCACTTTCTTCTTTAACGGTGGTGTAGAAGAGTCGTTCAAAGGCGAAGACCGCATTCTGATCAACTCGCCGAAAGTCGCTACCTACGACCTGCAGCCGGAAATGAGCTCCGCAGAGCTGACCGAAAAACTGGTTGCGGCAATCAAGAGCGGCAAATACGACACCATTATCTGTAACTATCCGAACGGCGACATGGTAGGTCACACCGGAGTGATGGAAGCGGCGGTTAAAGCGGTAGAAGCGCTGGATCACTGTGTTGAAGAAGTGACAAAAGCCGTTGAGTCCGTGGGTGGACAACTGCTGATCACCGCTGACCACGGTAACGCTGAACAGATGCGCGATCCGGCAACGGGTCAGGCACACACAGCACACACCAACCTGCCAGTTCCGCTGATTTACGTTGGTGATAAGAACGTGAAAGCGGTTGAAGGCGGTAAGCTTTCTGACATCGCACCGACCATGTTGTCGCTGATGGGGATGGAAATCCCGCAAGAGATGACTGGTAAGCCGCTGTTCATCGTGGAATAATCCCTCCCCATGAGGGGAAAGGCGATTAATACCATGACACGGGCCACGAAACCGCGCAGGTTTGCAGTCAGGCCCATCATTTACGCCAGCGTTCTTAGCGCTGGCGTATTGTTGTGCACGTTTTCCGCCCACGCGGATGACCGCGACCAACTCAAGTCTATTCAGGCCGATATCGCCGCGAAAGAGCGCGCGGTACGCCAACAGCAGCAACAACGCTCAAGCCTGCTTGCTCAGCTGAAAAAGCAGGAAGAGGCGATCTCCGAAGCCACCCGCAAGCTGCGCGAAACGCAAAACACGCTCAATCAACTGAATAAACAGATTGATGAGATGAACGCGTCGATTGCCAAACTGGAGCAGCAAAAAGCCGCCCAGGAACGCAGCCTCGCCGCGCAACTGGATGCTGCGTTTCGTCAGGGTGAACATACCGGTATTCAGCTGATTCTCAGCGGTGAAGAAAGCCAGCGCGGTCAACGATTGCAGGCTTACTTCGGCTATCTCAACCAGGCGCGACAAGAAACCATCGCCCAGTTGAAGCAAACGCGAGAAGAAGTCGCCATGCAGCGTGCTGAACTGGAAGAGAAACAAAGCGAGCAACAAACGCTGTTATATGAGCAGCGCGCCCAACAGGCGAAACTGACTCAGGCGCTGAACGAGCGTAAAAAGACGCTGGCGGGGCTGGAATCTTCCATCCAGCAAGGTCAGCAGCAGCTAAGTGAACTGCGTGCCAACGAATCCCGTCTGCGTAACAGCATTGCCCGTGCAGAAGCGGCAGCGAAAGCGCGTGCTGAACGTGAAGCGCGCGAAGCCCAGGCGGTTCGCGACCGTCAGAAAGAAGCGACACGTAAAGGCACCACCTACAAACCGACCGAAAGCGAAAAATCGCTGATGTCCCGAACTGGTGGTCTGGGCGCACCGCGCGGTCAGGCATTTTGGCCGGTTCGCGGGCCAACGCTGCATCGCTATGGCGAACAGCTACAAGGCGAACTGCGCTGGAAAGGGATGGTTATCGGTGCCTCTGAAGGTACTGAAGTTAAAGCGATTGCCGACGGTCGGGTGATTCTGGCTGACTGGCTGCAAGGCTACGGTCTGGTGGTGGTGGTTGAGCACGGTAAAGGCGACATGAGTCTTTACGGCTATAATCAGAGCGCACTGGTGAGCGTTGGTTCGCAGGTTCGCGCGGGCCAGCCAATTGCACTGGTGGGCAGCAGTGGTGGTCAGGGTCGGCCTTCACTCTATTTCGAAATTCGCCGCCAGGGTCAGGCGGTCAATCCACAGCCGTGGTTGGGAAGATAAGTTTTGTTTCCATTTCGTCGTAACGTTTTTGCATTTGCCGCTCTGTTAGCGCTTTCCTCCCCCGTACTTGCTGGCAAACTAGCCATTGTCATTGATGATTTTGGTTATCGCCCGCACAACGAAAACCAGGTGCTGGCGATGCCCTCCGCTATCTCCGTCGCCGTGTTACCCGACTCACCGCACGCCAGAGAGATGGCGACCAAAGCGCATAACAGCGGTCACGAGGTGTTGATCCATCTGCCAATGGCACCATTGAGTAAACAGCCGCTGGAGAAAAACACGCTGCGCCCGGAGATGAGCAGCGACGAAATTGAGCGCATTATTCGTAGTGCGGTCAATAACGTGCCCTATGCCGTGGGGATCAACAACCACATGGGCAGCAAAATGACCTCTAACCTGTTTGGTATGCAGAAAGTGATGCAGGCGCTGGCGCGTTACAATCTTTACTTCCTCGACAGCGTAACCATCGGTAATACCCAGGCGATGCGCGCCGCACAAGGCACTGGCGTGAAGGTTATTAAACGGAAGGTGTTCCTCGACGATTCGCAAAATGAAGCGGATATTCGTGTACAGTTTAATCGTGCAATTGACCTGGCGCGTCGCAACGGTTCGACCATCGCCATTGGTCATCCACATCCCTCAACAGTACGCGTATTGCAACAAATGGTTTATAACCTGCCGCCAGACATTACGCTGGTGAAAGCCAGCAGCTTGCTGAATGAACCGCAGGTCGATACGTCTACGCCACCGAAAAATACGGTGCCCAACACTCCGCGTAATCCGTTCCGTGGCGTGAAGCTGTGTAAACCGAAAAAACCGCTGGAACCCGTTTATGCGAATCGCTTCTTTGAAGTATTAAGCGAAAGCATCAGCCAGAGCACGCTGATCGTTTACTTCCAGCATCAGTGGCAAGGCTGGGGCAAACAGCCCGAAGCGGCGAAGTTTAACGCTAGCGCAAATTAAAGGCGCTACGCGTAATGCGATGGTGCGATCGTGTTTTGTCGCGCCATTGCCATAAGCGGAAAGACCACAGTAATGCCTGATAACCCACCTTTACGCTGCGGACATTAGTAATCAGGCGCTTATACATGCCGGAAGTAAATATCTCAGCAATCATCCGTTGGCGGATAAGAATATCTGGCTCTTTGCGCACCGCATGGCAAACACGCAATGCTTCGTAAGTTATTTGCTGATGAAATTCCGGATAAATTGTAATTTTGTCGGCATAATTTCGATTTAATTTCTCCAGCAGTCGGGTAATCTTAATATAGTGCCGTTGATAATTAAGGTTTTTATTCCCTTGTCTATTCAACCGACTCACTGACGTATTATGCAGATAATATTTATATAACGATTGCTCGGTATATCGCGCACGCAGCGCGTTAAACATAAATTCTGTTGTCCAGACAATATCCTGATGATGTAATCCGGCAATAAATTTAATGTTATTTTTTACAATAACATCGCGGCGATAAACGCCCATCCAGACAACGTGAGTCCAGCGGCGAGAAGAAAGTCCCATCCGCAGCCAGTCTGGGCCGGTTAATACGCCGGTTGAGCGTATGCGATCGGTGGGAATGGATTGCCAGGTTTCCCCCGTTTCACGAAAACACCAGTCAGCGTTGCACTGCGCCACGTCGAGATCGTCCTCTAACGCCATGGTCATCAGCGTTTCGTACATAGTGGGATAGACTTCATCATCAGCATCAACAAAAGCAACATATTTGCCCGTCGCTGCCTCGATCCCGCGATTACGCGCCACCGATGCGCCAGCATTCGCCTGATGCAGCAAGCGAACATGCGGATGTTTTTCTGCGTAATGCTTTGCTATTTCAACAGAATTATCCGTTGATCCATCGTTAATAATAATAATTTCCAGAGCAGTCCAGGTTTGCGCGATTAAAGATTCCATACAAGTGCGGAAATCATCGCCCGCATTATATAACGGGATAATAACACTAAGTTTATTGGTGCTGTTCATCATAAATTACCGACGACCTCTGAAGTTACCCTGACGTTGTACAGGCTTTGTATTAAGAAACTATTAAGCCTGTAAAATATTATTTTTACGGGTGAGAAAGTAACTTCAGGCTAGAGAGATAATGAGAGCAGCAATATAAGATAACAGCGCAATTACGATATCTTTATTACACTGACAGGATTTTACATATTTAACGGATTATCCTCAGGGAAAATGGCTGGAATTTTGGATTTTCAGATTGTAGACAAAGTGCGCTTTGTTTATGCCGGATGTAGCGTAAACGCTTTATCCGGCATACCAAATTGTGCAAATTTAATATGTTGCAGGAACCGCGTAGGCCTGATAAGCCGTAGCGCATCAGGCAATTTTGTGTTTTCCATCAGCTTCAAGGGCTGGAATACCAGCCCTTGTTCGTGTTAATCCCAGCTCAGAATAACTTTCCCAGACTGGCCCGAACGCATGGCATCAAAGCCTTTCTGGAAATCGTCGATGGAGAAACGATGGGTAATGATTGGCGAGAGATCCAGACCAGACTGAATCAGCGCCGCCATCTTGTACCAGGTTTCAAACATCTCACGACCGTAAATACCTTTAATGAACAGTCCTTTAAAGATCACTTTTGTCCAGTCGATAGACATATCAGACGGCGGGATACCCAGCATCGCAATACGGCCACCGTGATTCATGGTGTCCAGCATCGTGCGGAACGCTGACGGCGCACCAGACATCTCCAGACCAACATCAAAGCCTTCAGTCATGCCCAGTTCTGCCATTACGTCGTTGAGATTCTCTTTCGCGACGTTAACCGCACGAGTGATGCCCATTTTGCGCGCCAGCCCCAGACGGTATTCGTTAACATCAGTGATCACCACGTTGCGTGCACCAACGTGTTTCGCTACCGCCGCGGCCATAATACCAATTGGGCCTGCACCAGAAACCAGAACATCTTCGCCGACCAGATCAAATGATAGCGCCGTATGCACCGCATTTCCGAACGGGTCAAAAATTGCGGCTAAGTCATCGGAGATATTGTCGGGGATTTTGAAGGCGTTGAATGCCGGGATCACCAGATATTCGGCGAAGCAGCCCGGGCGATTAACACCAACGCCTATCGTGTTGCGGCACAAATGGGTACGACCACCACGACAGTTGCGGCAATGACCACAGGTGATATGGCCTTCGCCAGAAACGCGATCGCCGATCTTGAAGCCTTTCACTTCCTGACCGATGCCAACCACCTCACCGACATATTCATGGCCTACAACCATCGGTACTGGGATGGTTTTTTGCGACCACTCATCCCAGTTATAGATGTGAACGTCAGTCCCGCAGATGGCTGTTTTACGGATTTTAATCAGCAGATCGTTATGTCCGAGTTCCGGTTCAGGAACGTCGGTCATCCAGATGCCCTCTTCCGCTTTCAGTTTGGATAACGCTTTCATCTCACATCCTCACTCAGGCGATTACGCCCAGTTGTTTACCAATACGCGTGAACGCTTCTACCGCACGCGTAATTTGCTCAGGGGTATGCGCCGCAGACATCTGGGTACGAATACGCGCCTGACCTTTCGGAACGACCGGATAGAAGAAACCGGTGACGTAAATGCCCTCTTTTTGCAGTTCACGGGCAAATTTTTGCGCCACTACAGCATCGCCAAGCATGACCGGAATAATGGCGTGATCGGCACCCGCCAGGGTAAAGCCCGCCGCCGACATCTGCTCACGGAACTGACGCGCGTTCGCCCACAGACGGTCACGAAGCTCACTGCCCGCTTCGACCATCTCCAGCACTTTAATGGAAGCAGCCACAATGGCAGGTGCCAGTGAGTTGGAGAACAGGTAAGGACGAGAACGCTGACGCAGCCACTCAACCACTTCTTTACGCGCTGCGGTGTAACCACCAGAAGCCCCGCCCAGTGCTTTACCCAGCGTGCCGGTGATGATATCGACACGGCCCATCACATCGCAGTATTCATGGGAGCCACGTCCGTTTTCACCGACAAAACCGACCGCATGAGAGTCATCAACCATCACCAAAGCGTCGTATTTATCCGCGAGATCGCAAACCCCTTTCAGGTTGGCAATTACGCCATCCATAGAGAACACACCATCGGTGGCGATTAACACATGGCGCGCCCCGGATTCACGCGCTTCTTTCAGGCACGCTTCCAGCTCTTGCATATTGTTGTTGGCATAGCGATAGCGTTTCGCTTTGCACAGCCGCACGCCGTCGATGATCGAGGCATGGTTCAGAGCATCGGAGATAATGGCGTCTTCCGCGCCCAGCAGCGTTTCAAACAGACCGCCGTTGGCATCAAAACAGGAAGAGTAGAGAATCGCATCTTCCATGCCGAGAAATGCTGCCAGTTTCTGCTCAAGCTCTTTATGGCTATCCTGGGTGCCGCAGATAAATCGCACCGAAGCCATGCCGAAACCGTGAGAATCCATTCCCGCTTTTGCCGCCGCAATCAGCTCCGGATGATTCGCCAGTCCGAGATAGTTATTGGCGCAAAAGTTTATGACGTGACTTCCATCAGCCACAGTGATGTCTGCTTGCTGCGCAGACGTAATAATGCGTTCTTCTTTAAACAACCCTTCCGCCCTTGCGGTTTCCAGATCGTTAGTTAACTGCTGATAAAATTCTCCACGCATTGCGGTTCTCCAGACAGGGCAATTTCCAGCACATATTACCCAAACTTATAGTTCGCGACGAGATGACGCGTTAACACTTCTGTAAAATTTAGAATAAATAACGTCCATCCCCCTCACTTTCGGCGAATGGCTGAAGCCAACGCCGTGTAGTGATATGATAGAAGCATTCGTGTCTGAGATTGTCTCTGACTCCATAATTCGAAGGTTACAGTTATGATCATCGTTACCGGCGGCGCGGGCTTTATCGGCAGCAACATCGTTAAGGCCCTGAATGATAAAGGCATCACCGATATTCTGGTGGTGGACAACCTGAAAGACGGCACCAAGTTTGTGAACCTGGTGGACCTGAACATCGCGGACTATATGGATAAGGAAGACTTCCTGATCCAGATTATGGCGGGTGAAGAGTTCGGCGATGTCGAAGCGATTTTCCACGAAGGCGCGTGCTCTTCCACTACCGAGTGGGACGGCAAGTATATGATGGATAACAACTATCAATACTCCAAAGAGCTGCTGCACTACTGTCTGGAGCGCGAAATCCCGTTCCTGTACGCCTCTTCCGCAGCCACTTACGGCGGTCGCACCTCCGACTTTATTGAATCCCGCGAATACGAAAAACCACTGAATGTCTACGGTTATTCGAAGTTCCTGTTTGATGAATATGTTCGTCAAATCCTGCCAGAAGCGAACTCGCAGATTGTTGGTTTCCGCTATTTCAACGTTTATGGACCGCGTGAAGGCCATAAAGGCAGCATGGCGAGCGTCGCTTTCCATCTCAACACCCAGCTTAACAACGGTGAGTCTCCGAAACTGTTCGAAGGTAGCGAGAACTTTAAACGCGACTTCGTCTACGTGGGCGACGTGGCTGATGTGAATCTGTGGTTCCTGGAAAATGGCGTTTCCGGCATCTTCAACCTCGGTACTGGCCGTGCGGAATCCTTCCAGGCAGTAGCAGATGCAACGCTTGCTTATCACAAGAAAGGTCAGATCGAATACATTCCGTTCCCGGATAAACTGAAAGGCCGCTATCAGGCGTTTACTCAGGCGGATCTGACTAATCTGCGCGCTGCGGGTTACGACAAACCGTTCAAAACCGTTGCTGAAGGTGTAACGGAATACATGGCCTGGCTGAATCGCGACATCAACGTAAATTCACAAAATCATTCGAGCGGTATCAAGGCGGCAACGAAGTGAATCTCCGGGAGCTTACAAAAGTAAGTGACCGGAGTGAACGCAGGCAGCCGCCGCAGAGACAGCTTGAAGGATGAAGTGAATGAAAATATTGGTGATCGGCCCGTCGTGGGTTGGCGACATGATGATGTCGCAAAGTCTCTATCGCACGCTCCAGGCGCGCTATCCCCAGGCGATAATCGACGTGATGGCACCGGCATGGTGCCGTCCATTATTATCGCGGATGCCGGAAGTTAACGAAGCTATCCCGATGCCTCTCGGTCACGGGGCGCTGGAAATCGGTGAACGCCGCAAACTGGGTCATAGTCTGCGTGAAAAGCGCTACGACCGCGCCTATGTCTTACCCAACTCCTTCAAATCTGCATTAGTGCCTTTCTTCGCGGGTATTCCTCATCGCACCGGCTGGCGCGGCGAGATGCGCTACGGTTTACTCAACGATGTACGTGTGCTCGATAAAGAAGCCTGGCCGCTAATGGTGGAACGCTATGTGGCGCTGGCCTATGACAAAGGCGTAATGCGTACCGCACAAGATCTACCAAAACCGTTGTTATGGCCGCAATTGCAGGTGAGCGAAGGTGAAAAATCGTATGCCTGTAACCAATTTTCGCTCTCATCAGAACGTCCGATGATTGGCTTTTGCCCGGGTGCGGAGTTTGGCCCGGCGAAACGCTGGCCACACTACCACTATGCAGAGCTGGCAAAGCAGCTGATTGATGAAGGTTATCAGGTGGTTCTGTTTGGCTCTGCGAAAGATCATGAGGCGGGCAATGAGATTCTTGCCGCTTTGAATACCGAGCAGCAGGCATGGTGTCGGAACCTGGCGGGGGAAACACAGCTTGAGCAGGCAGTCATTTTGATTGCCGCCTGTAAAGCCATTGTCACTAACGATTCTGGCCTGATGCACGTTGCTGCGGCGCTCAATCGTCCACTGGTTGCTCTGTATGGGCCGAGCAGTCCGGACTTTACGCCGCCGCTTTCCCATAAAGCGCGCGTGATCCGCCTGATTACCGGCTATCACAAAGTGCGTAAAGGTGACGCTGCAGAGGGTTACCACCAGAGCTTGATCGACATTACTCCCCAGCACGTGTTGGAAGAACTCAACGCGCTATTGTTACAAGAGGAAGCCTGACGGATGCGGGTTCTGATCGTTAAAACATCGTCGATGGGCGATGTTCTCCATACGCTGCCCGCACTCACCGATGCCCAGCAGGCAATCCCGGGGATTAAGTTTGATTGGGTGGTAGAAGAGGGATTCGCGCAAATTCCGTCCTGGCACGCCGCCGTTGAGCGGGTTATCCCGGTGGCGATACGACGCTGGCGCAAAGCCTGGTTCTCGGCCCCCATAAAAGCGGAACGGAAAGCGTTTCGTGAAGCCCTTCAGGCAGAAAACTATGACGCAATTATCGACGCCCAGGGGCTGGTAAAAAGCGCAGCGCTGGTGACACGTTTAGCACATGGCGTTAAGCATGGAATGGACTGGCAAACCGCTCGCGAGCCTTTAGCCAGCCTGTTTTACAATCGCAAACATCATATTGCGAAACAGCAGCATGCTGTAGAACGTACCCGTGCACTGTTTGCAAAAAGCCTTGGGTATAGCAAACCGCAGGCCCAGGGCGATTATGCTATTGCGCAGCATTTCCTGACAAATCCACTACCGGATGCTGGGGAGTATGCTGTATTCCTTCATGCGACCACCCGCGATGATAAACACTGGCCGGAAGAGCACTGGCGAGAATTAATTGGTTTACTGGCAGGTTCAGGGATTCGAATTAAACTACCGTGGGGAGCGCCGCATGAAGAAGAGCGGGCAAAAAGGCTAGCGGAAGGCTTTGATTATGTCGACGTACTGCCGAAGATGACTCTGGAAGGCGTTGCCCGTGTGCTGGCTGGAGCTAAATTTGTTGTGTCAGTCGATACAGGATTAAGCCATTTAACTGCGGCACTCGATAAACCCAATATCACAGTTTATGGGCCGACAGACCCGGGATTAATTGGCGGTTATGGGAAGAATCAGGTAGTTTGCATGGCACCGGGGAAAAGTTTAATTAATCTCAACGGTCAAGCAGTTTTGGAAAAATTATCATCATTATAAAGGTAAAACATGCCAACCTTCATTAAATTTCACTCATGGAAACCTTACACTCTGAAATCATCTGTGATTCTAGAGATAATGACTTATATATTATGTTTTTTTTCATTGATAATTGCATTCATCGATAACACTTTCAGCATAAAGATATATAATATCACTGCTATAGTTTGCTTGTTATCACTAATTTTACGTGGCAGACAAGGAAATTATAATATAAAAAACCTTATCCTTCCACTTTCTATATTTTTTATAGGATTGCTTGATTTAATTTGGTATTCTGTGTTTAAAGTAGACAACTCTCCATTTCGTGCTACTTACCACAGTTATTTAAATACTGCCAAAATATTTATATTTGGATCTTTTATTGTTTTTTTAGCACTAACTAGCCAGCTAAAAACAAAAAAAGAAAGTGTGTTATACATTTTATATTCCCTGTCATTTATAATTGCTGCATATGCAATTTATACTAATAGCATTCATGAATATGACCGCATTTCTTTTGGTATAGGAGCGGCAACAGGAGCAGCATATTCAACAATGCTAATAGGGATAGTTAGTGGTGTTGCAATTCTTTATACTAAAAAAAACCATCCTTTTTTATTTTTATTAAATAGTTGCGCGGTACTTTATGTTCTGGCACTGACACAAACCAGAGCAACTCTACTCCTTTTCCCTGTAATTTGTGCTGTTGCACTAATTACATATTACAACAAATCCCCAAAAAAATTCACTTCCGCTATTGTTCTTCTAATTGCTATATTGGCCAGTGTTGTAATTATATTTAATAAACCAATTCAATATCGCTATAACGAAGCATTAAATGATTTAAACAGTTATACCAATGCTAATAGCGTGACTTCCTTAGGTGCAAGACTGGCAATGTACGAAATTGGTTTTGATTTATTCAAAGAATCGCCTTTTTCATTTAGATCTGCAGAGTCGCGCGCTGAAAGTATGAATTTGTTAGTCGCAGAAAACAATAGACTAAGAGGGGCATTGGATTTTGCTAACGTACACCTACATAATGAGATAATTGAAGCAGGGTCACTGAAAGGTCTGATGGGGATTTTTTCCACCCTTTTCCTCTATTTTTCACTATTTTATACAGTATATAAAAAACGCGCATTGGGTTTGTTGATATTAACGCTCGGCATTGTGGGGATTGGACTCAGTGATGTGATCATATGGGCACGCAGCATTCCAATTATCGTTATATCCGCGATAGTCCTCTTACTCGTTATTAATAATCGCAACAATACTATTAATCAAGAATAGACAAGTTTAAGAAGTGAGTTTTAACTCACTTCTTATCTATACAACTTAATCTCTTTACTGAATCAGTTAAAGTTTCAGTATCGATATCTTTTATCGTAAATGTTGGAGATACTATTTGTATAGATTGATGATTATTCGGGGCCCAAATTAAATGTGAGGGATATTCCGGAGTACGTGAATTAGGATAAAATGCAAGCGTTGGTTTATGATAAGCCGCAGCGATATGAACAAGAGCTGTATCAACAGAAATGACAAAATCGCTATACCGGGTCAACGCAACAGTATAAATAAACTCGTCAAATGGTAGTGTTTCAATTTCAGGTATTGGTATTGTCAATAAATCTTGTGGTAACCCGGTAAATATCACTCGATAATTTTCAAACTGTGCTTTCACTTCTTGATATATAATTTTTATTTGCTCAAAGGTAAGTCGGCATATTTTTTTTGCACCTAATGGGTTAATGATGATTATTCTTGTATTTCCAATAAAATCTTTTATTTTATTTTCAACATCTACAGGTAAATGCAAGTCGTAGTCGGTGGAAAATTCACCCTCACCATAAATATGCTTCAGTATTTCTGTTGCTCGTGTACTCATATGTTCTTTTAAACATTCATCGTGGGGATGGTAAAATGAATAGTAACGCTTATACCATTGATCAAAACCCAGAATGTAAGAATCTTTTAAACTTGATAATATTAAACTATGATTAAATGAGGGCATTGTTTCAAAGGGGTCTAATACAATATCGAACTGTAAATCCCGCAGATGCTTACATAGAGTAAGCATTTTAAGGGAACCCGTCGATTCTTTGATACAGAACTCAAATATATTTTTATTATTAGAGAGAAACTCCCCACCCTTTCTATTTGTTAGAATGGTTATTTTAACTCCTTTACTATAAAGCTCACGATAAATCGAACTTAATACAATTAGATCACCGAGTTTATTATTATCATGAATGATTAGGCATGATTTAATTTGTGCTGGCTCTGTAACTTGGTTATTGATTTTCTTACGAAATAAAAAAGAAAGGAAATTAATTTTGATTTTGTTTATATAAAATCTTTTCTTTTTGTGAAAAGTTCCTAAACGCATTTTTATACCATATTATTTTAGTTTCAGGATGACTAATTAGCATAAGAATCAGTTGAAGCTTTATATTGCATTTTTTTTCTTGTCTTATCCTTTGACTCTTCCGTACTGATATCTTGAAGTTTAATAAATGGAATTACATCGTAAGAAATAGCCGTATCATCTGATAAATTATAAATATTAATATCTTTTACATTATCATGCATAAAACGGAAAAATGGCAAGATTTTGAATAAATCCCTACTTAATTCCGAGGGCATGGGATTCTTATTCTCGTCATAGAAACGCGAACAACTACCCGTTAAATCAAGACCGGAACAAATAATCCGTGCATACTTAAGTGAATATGCTATTTGAATTGCAGCAAAGGCAATAGTATGGCATGAGCAATAACCAAGACTAATGTCCTTGCAAAATCCGACCAGACGACCTTTTTTAGACAACGGTACAGAGATCAGCAGTTCTTTGTGAATCTGTCTCAAAATATTAAATTTAATCTTCTTTATAAAACCACCTTTTTCCCGGCGGTAAAAAGACCGTAATACAAGACAGTTCTGGAGGATATAAAGTTTATCTTCTTTGGAAGCGTGTTCATAAACGTCAACATTTACTATGGTATAACGACTTCTCTGGCTAAATTTATAAAAATCATCACGACGCTGATGTAAAAAGCGGACATCTGTAAGTACATATATAAAAGGAACGATATTATTACTTAACAGATATTGCGCAGAACCATTGACAGCAATAATATCCTTTGTTTGTAATACTGACAAAGGTGTTTTTTGCGATGTAGGCCCAGAAAGAAAAATAATAACATCATCAGATGTTTTATTTTCAATCAGGTTTTCAACATCTTTTTTGTCAATGTATCTAATATTCTTCATGATAAACCTGTGAAATAAATAACTCCGCTTAAAACTGTCCTGGTGAAGACACGTAATTGTGGGTGTTTCTATTTTAGCGCGCTGGTTTCCCTTTCAAACGCCGCATAAAATTGCGCATTTTTTTACGATATACTAAAAGATAATAGCCAAGATCTTTAATCTCATTTTTAATACCGTAATGACGCTCTAAGTCAATACGATCTTTCGCTTTCCGCTGCGCTGAAGCACGTTTTCCGGAGAGATCAATAATTCGAACCTCACCATTTTTTATAATGAAGTTACCACGATGGGGGTCGCCAGAAACCATACCATGTTGATGCAAGGCATTAATTGATTGCTGAATTTTATTTTTTAGCACATCATCAATATCGGGCATATCACACAACTCTATGCCATCAATATACTCGATGATCATGATATAAGTGTGGACAAATCGTAAGGTTTTGCGTTCAGCCAATAAATAAAAGTCATTGAGTGTATTTAACCCTTCATTTCGTACTTTTTGGGTTTGCTCAAAAAGGCGTTCGTAATAATCACCTTTTAACAGAGACTTAAAGAAACGTTCGTTACGCTTAACTTTCGGAGAAAAAACCTTAAGAATCAATTTACCGTAATCGGTATCAATAAGCATAACTTTTGTATCATCAATAGAACGAAAAACCTTGATGATATTTATATTATAAGACAAGAAGTCATTTAATACATTGAGATACTTTGAATTGTTTTCATCGGTAAAAACAACCAAGTCTTTGATCTTGCTCTTCTGAATCATAATAAACCAGTTAAATGTTATTTACGGTAATATTTTCGGCAAAGATAACAGACTCCTGCTATAATTCCTGAGATATAATTATGCTGCACTAAAAGATGTTTATATCTTTTTTTAAATTCAATAATTGATTTTGCGTCTCGTGGAGAGTCACCTTTCCATGGTGAATTTTCTAAAGCTATTTTATAGTATTTTACCGATGGATAAATTGCCCATTTGTGCCACGGTTTAGTTGCACCTGTATAATGAATAAGCAGAGTACTTTCTGTAATCAGCTTTTTATAGTTTTGATGTGTTTTGTCTTTTAATTCACTTTTAATTGTATAAATTGTATTGTACTCACGAGGCAAAAATATTGTCATCCCTTTCAGTAAGATATTCATAACATCCTGATCAGGGTATTTATAAATATTATTTTTACTCATAAGAATAGACAATGCTTTTTCTGTTAGTTTTGCGTCAGCCCATTTTTTTAAGTCTAAATAAACGACACCGGAATTAAAGTACTGACCAAGTAATTCAGGATCAGACAACCTGGATACCGCCTTTTCCTGCATTGGCTCAACATCTTTAACAACAGCAGCCACCGCTCCGTTTAAATCCAGATGCAATAGTTGGCTAATATCGCCTTTACAAACAACATCTGCATCAAGATAAAGCAAACGATCAAGCGTTAAACCCAATAATTGAAATGCAAATAAACGGAAGTACATTGCTCTTGACCAGACCTGTGTACAAGGCAAGCACTGGAGCTTATCAGTGTTAATTCTATATAGCGTGATTCTTAATTGGTATTGCTCTGCAAGCTTTGCGACTTTTTGAAAAAAACCATCATTATAAACGTCAGCAATAATATAAAAATCAAGATTAATATGTCGATTGTTTAGGACAATTGATGTGATGGAAACACCTACACCATCAAGATAATTAGCATCGACACCATAGGCAACATTTAAACATTCAGAAGTATTTATATTAACTAGCCGATAATCCCAGGCTTTAACTTTATCTATCTCTATGGCAGGAAATGAGTCCACAATGCTACCCTTATATCATTACTTTATAGTTTCCCAGTTTTAATGCTTTATCTTTTCAATAAAATAAAAAAGATAATTGCTAAATCCTTTTAGATATCTATGCTTTTTAAGCATATGTTTTGCGCTATATCTTAATTGATTGCTATTGTTCGGTTTCAGCAACGCCGTGCTCTTCCATGGCGAAGCATTTTTTGCCTCCATAAAGGCTTGTGATACAGGATAATCCCAGGCCCAATCATGCCAGGGCTTGGTTGGACCGATATAATGGATAAAAATAGTATCGTTGGTTACTGGGTTTGTAAAACTTTCTTTGAGTTGATAGTTTAAGCTAAACTGGGTGTTATATTTAATATCAGCAAAAATAAGTCTGTCTGCCAGCAACATATTTAATACATCCTGATCAGGATGTGTTATTTTTTTGACTATTTCTGGATCATTTAGCATTGCAATGGCTCGTGCAGAAACCTGCTGAGCCGCCCATTGGTCAGTATTAATCAATAAAAAACCGGAGTTAAAGTAACCTTTAGCAATTCCCGCAACACCTAACGAATGGGCGCGTTTTTCCCACCAGTCAGCTTGCCCTTCTGTAACAACCATTGCGACTTTATTGTCAGGAAATGAGAAATTAATTAGTGGCTCAATAGTCCCCTGACAAATGATATCTGCATCCAGATAAAGGACTTTAGACGTCTTATTAATAAAGTAATCTGCAATAACAAAGCGAAAATATATTGCATGAGTCCAGTTCTTAGTGCTAGGCAATGAGCGGAGTCGATCAGCATTAATCAGATATATTTTAATTCTGGTTTTATACTGCAGCGCCAGGGCATCAAAATACTTACGATCATCATCACCAAAATAGTCAGTAAAAATATGGAAACACAATCGACTTCCTTCATTATACTTTAATATTGAAGCGATCGAAATTCCGCAACCAAATAGAAAATTTTTGTCAGTTCCATAAGCGATGTCCAGACAAAGATTTTCTGTTTCTACTTTATGATTATAATCAATAACTGAATTAAGAAACTCAGTTTCCTGGAAAAACACCTGCTGCATTATTTCCTCCTGGAAATAGCAGAAATAATTATCTTATGTAATCTATCGTAATACTTCGATTGGTAAAATTTATCGATCGACGCAGGAATTTTTTCATGTTCGATATAAATTTCACCTGCTATATATTTATTGAGAAGAGATACAAAACCAGCAATATCTCCCGGTTGATACAGATGACCATTAACATCAGGTTGAATAATGTCAGCAGGCCCGGAGACACAATCGGCACTGATACAAGGAATTCCCCATGACAAGGCTTCAAGTAGGGTCATTGGGAAACCTTCAAAAGATGACGTGAGCAATAACGCACTCACCTTTTTAATATCTTGCTGGACCAATTCCCAGGGATGTTGTTGCCAACCATACCAGACAATTCGATCATCAATATTTAATTCTCTACCATAAGCCTGGCATTTTTCGAAATCGGAACCATCACCCAATACATGGAGTTTCCAGTTACCTTGCGCTTGTGATAAGCCATCAAGGAGGTCTTTAACCCGCTTCTGGCCCTCGAATTTCATACGCCCAACATAAATGAACGTTGCCGTTTCGCCTTCCTCAGGCGCAGGAATGACTGTGTCTTTAGCTTCGACTGGATTAAAAATAACATTTATCGTCGATTCTGCTACACCCCGATTAATCATTTGCTGTTTAATGCCAGAGCTGATTGCTAAATGATAGTCGGCACAGGTGATATATTCAGCATGTTTTTTGTGATCTAAAGAAAAATGTGGCCATGAAAATACTGGCACATCAACTCCCGATTTTTTACGAGCTTTGGCCGCATACAAACACGAGATCACGTCAATACAAATAACAACATCTGGCTGATAATCCTGAAGCCATTTGCTTAACGCATGAATATGTTTCGCGCGACGCAAAAAGCCTAAGCGAATATTGGAAAATGAACACGAGTACTTAATACCGTCCAGCCATCCCTTATCCATTTTGTCATTACGACAAAAGAAAAACATTTCACTTTGGATATGTTGTTGCCTGAAGGTAGTAATAACATCACGAATGACTGTTTCCATGCCGCCAAATCCAGAAACAGCTTCGCCGATAAATGCTATTTTCATTGAAACTCTCATTAATTGAGTAAAGCTCACTGTTTTAATGATTTTATTTTTCTATAAAATCAGAAACAATTGTTGACATCATTTTATCAGGGCTGAATTTATATAAGCTATCATAATCCATTGGTTTAACAGATGAGTTAATAAAATACTCTAACTTATCCCAATCATCATGACCTATTATAAAAAAGCGAGACTCACTATAGATTTCTGAACCAAGTATATTTATATTATTAGTAATTAATTTTTTATTGAAAAATAGTGCCTCAAGTATACGAAGAGTCCAGCCAGATTGGTTTTCTTTAGTTATATCAACAATTATATTAGCATTTAATGTTCTTCTAATATTCTCTTCATACGGTATTTGTTCTTCAATCAAATACTTTGAAGTCGGAGATGATGTTTTATCTTTGACAACATTAAAATCTAACTTACATCCTAGTGTTGTTAATCTATCGGCTAATTCATTAATTATTTGAAGACGTCCTTTATCACGACCAAGAAAAAAACATATTGGCTGACTGTTATTTTTGTCAGATAAACTATAATTTCTAATTTCATCCATTCCTATAGGAAAAAATTGTTCTATTGCCTTGGTTTTTTCATTCCCTATAAATCTATGCTCAAAATCATAGATAATATCAAAATAATTAGTGTTATCAAAAATAAAATCTTCGCTGACAGTATTTCTTAGAAGCAAAACTTTATGACAGTTAATGTTTTTTAATATTTGTTTATTGATACCTTTATTAATAACACTGTCATTAAAGATAATTATGTCATCTTTTCTGATATCATTGAGGTAATGCTTGATGAATAATCGCCCCAGCCATGCATTATCCATCCCTAATTTCGAAATTTTCTTATTAACCCAGTTGTATTTTTTTGGTGTTGTTATATTTTTTATCTTGTACTTTTTTTTCAGGTACTGGATCATTCTTAATTCATAATCTGCAATCCAGTTTATAAAATAAATAGTCATAATGAAGTTAGTTCCAGTACATACTGATAAATATTTTTATAATCCTTTGCGTTGTGTTCGCTCTTTAATATGCTCGGCCTTAACACTTGCCATGTTCAATAAATTCCGTTCAAGAGATAATATCTTTCGTAAAGGCATCCCAAAATAAACCTTCATAAATCGCCAGATATCTCTCTGCGTCAGCCCAATATTCATTGATGAGAAATACAAACCAATCAGGTCTTTATCGCGCCAACGACGCGGTACTTTTGCACGTATCTGTGCCCGATGCAGATCGATAACCGAAATTTTTAATTCATCTTCCCGGCCAGTAAATGGCAAATGAAGTAAAAAGTGGCAAATGTAGCAGTCACGGTGATTTATCCCTGCGGCGTGCATTTTACGCACCATGGTTGCCACTCGTGTAATCAGCATACGCTTTACACGTATATCAGGCGGGTTGACTGCCCAATCAGCACAATAATCTTCAAGGCTAATCGTGGGAGTGAGATCTTCGGTAATAATAAATGATGTACGGGTTAATGGGTTTAAACCTTTCTCACCAAACCCAATGCCCTTCATTGTATCAACGCCAACATCACTCAGGCGATGAATAGCGTGCCACTCTCTGTCTGCGCCCAAAACGGGCATCCGTAATGAGAGTAGATTTTTTACAATCTCTTTTAATGTCGTCCCCTTGTGCCATTTAAGAAAATAGCTTTTCCCGGACAGCTCAAAGCGTAATGTGCGACGCGTCTCGAGTTCACGAAAGACCTCGCCGTTCAGTTCTTTGACTTCTGCAAAAACATCTTTACCACGCCAAAGTGTGGCAAGCGGCTCTTTTAATTCAACCATCTAAACCACCTGTAATGATATCTGCGGCTTTCTCTGGCAGGCTATACAAATCCTGAGTATCGGCATAATGGCGAGCATTCTCCGCCCAGGCCATTCGTAATGGAGACTGAGTTAACGCTTTACGTAAAACCTCATTTAATTGTTCCTGAGAGAAAGGTTCAGCAATGACCGTTCCACAATTGGCATCTGCAATATAATGCGCATACCCACATACTGCAGTTGTTAAAACAGGTAATCCAGCAGTGATCGCTTCAAGAAGAACGATACCCGCGGCTTCCTGATAAGCGGGATGCAGTAATAAATCAGCGGCTGCCATTAATTCTGACACATCATTGCGGCCAGAGAAGAAATGCACATTGCTCCGCACGCCGAGTTTTTCTGCCAACGCTTCAAATTTCCGCGGTTTATCCTGACCAACAACAAATAAAAGCGTATTGTGACGTAATGATTCCGGTAACGATGCCAAAGCCTCAATTGAGCGATCCACACCTTTACGGCCAAAATCTGATCCAACCTGCAGTAATAAGTTTTGTTGCTCTTTTATGCCATTTTTCTGGCGATAAATTTCACGACTGTTTGGGATTTGCTCGCTGTATTTTCTGTCCGGATAAATACCGGGAGGAAGAATTTGAAAACGTTCAGATTCAGTTTGATAATGCTTCTGGAAATCGGCGATTTGCTTATCGGTCAGCATCATAAGTTTCGTCGATTTACCCTGCTCGAAAGTCGCTCGCTCAAATGCGGCATAATGGCGATATCGTGATGTTAAACGATATAAAAAACCTTTTTCATGCGCAACTTTCTCGGCGTAACAAACATCAGCGGCAAAATAAACATCCAGACCTGGCATCTTATTAAACCCAACAACGCGATCAGCGGGATGCTCTTTGAGATGATTTTGTACCCAGGCATAATATTCTGCATTGCGTCCATGGTTGGTATGGGACTTAACTGGCACCTGAATAAGCTCAAATGCTTTTGGGCAATCACCTTCCCATGACTGCGTATAGACTCGAACATGGTGGCCCCGTGCGGCAACTGTTGATGCAATGCGCATAAAGTCACGTTGAAGCCCACCAAATGGAAAATATTTATATAAACAAAACGCCACGATCATAATTGTGTATTCCTGTCAGCTGATGGGGCATCTTCTGGCAACAGCTTTTCCGTAGCGGCGATCACATCTTCCGCTGGAATAACAGAAAGATATTTTTTGTTGCGGTCAAGTTCATGCCGGGTCGGCATTTTCTGATAATTCCCCGCCCAGAATTGAATAATATTCTCGGTCCATGGGCGCCAGAATACATGATCAGTGGCCCCAAAGAGGCTAATAACTGGCGTCTTCACCGCCGCCGCAATATGCCCCGGCGCAGAATCCACACCAATAAAAAGCACTGCATGATCAATTAACGCGCCTAGTTCAGGAAAACGTGTTTTACCTGCAAGGCCAGTAATGGGTTTTGTTTCGCAACCTCGTGCAATCTCATCTACACAAGCGAGATCATCTGCCGAAGGCCCACAGGTCAGGACAACCTGATACCCTCGCTGTTGCAGCGCATCGATAACCTTAGAAAATTTATCGTTATCCCAGCACTTAAATATCTGACGCGCTGTCGGTTGGATGACAACATAATGATCTTTTACGCCCAGGGCATCTAACTCCTGGCGCATCTTCTTCCAGCAATCTTCGGCGTAACTCATTGTTGTGTCAGTGTAGAAATCGGTAATACCTAATGGCTCAAGGACCGATAAATTACGCTCAACAATATGTGTGCCGTGTATTGGCGCTAAGTGTGTGAAGCTTTTTTTCCAAATGCCATGCTGCCGATGACCATAAAGTTGCGATATTTTCATCCGTGCGGGTAAAAAACGTACCAGCAGCGCCACCATCCACTGATCCGTAAGATTAATGACCAGGTCATAATTATTCGCACGCAGAGTTTTTATCAACGAAAGCACATTTTTAATTTTATCGAATGTTCCCGCACCTTTATTGCTTATCCCGTAGAGCGCATTAATTTCCGGGTTTTCAGACAAAATAGGGATGGTATCCTGATAAAGCAGCATATCGATTTTTGCATCAGGATAATTCTGCTTGAGCGTACTGATGACAGGAGTAGTTAATAACATATCTCCATGATATCGCATCTTTATGACCAGAATTTTTCGAAATGGCTTTTCCACTAGCGACTCTTTTGTGTGATTGTCTGATTAAGTTAAGCAGAAAAAAAGCACGCTACCGCCCCAGGCTCAACAGCTACCTGAATACTGATAACGCACTTACTTGACGTGCTAGTGTATCATTTCTTTCGCAGCAATCCGACCCGAATGATTTTTATACACGAAATATGTTTTAATCATAGAAATCAAACAGATAAAAAATAGCATGTCGATAATGTCGGTACGGCCAATGTAGAGTTGAAAATGGGGCCGAGTTTCAATGATTCGCATAAAAATACAAAAAAAATGAAGATGTAGCGGCAGATCAGACCAAACTGAAGCTATTTAAGTCAAAAACGGGAAAAGTAATGGTAAAGCCACCGTTAAATACATAGAATCCCCAGCACATCCATAAGTCAGCTATTTATTATGCTCGAATTGCTTTACACCGCCCTTCTCTACCTTATTCAGCCGCTAATCTGGATACGGCTCTGGGTGCGCGGACGTAAGGCTCCGGCCTATCGAAAACGCTGGGGTGAACGTTACGGTTTTTACCGCCATCCGCTAACACCAGGCGGCATTATGCTGCACTCCGTCTCCGTCGGTGAAACCCTGGCGGCAATCCCGTTGGTGCGCGCGCTGCGTCATCGCTATCCTGATTTACCAATCACAGTCACGACTATGACGCCGACTGGTTCGGAGCGCGTACAATCGGCTTTTGGAAAAGATGTTCAGCACGTCTATCTGCCTTACGATCTGCCCGATGCGCTCAACCGTTTCCTGAATAAAGTCGACCCAAAACTGGTGTTGATTATGGAAACCGAACTATGGCCTAACCTGATTGCGGCGCTACATAAACGTAAAATTCCACTGGTTATCGCTAATGCGCGACTCTCTGCACGCTCTGCCGCAGGTTACGCCAAACTGGGTAAATTTGTTCGTCGCTTGCTCCGCCGTATTACGCTGATTGCTGCGCAAAATGAAGAAGATGCTGCGCGCTTTGTGACACTGGGTGCAAAAAATAATCAGGTGACCGTTACCGGTAGCCTGAAATTCGATATTTCAGTGACGCCACAGTTGGCCGCTAAAGCAGTAACACTGCGCCGCCAGTGGGCGCCGCATCGTCCAGTATGGATTGCCACCAGTACTCATGATGGCGAAGAGAGCGTAGTGATTGCCGCCCATCAGGCGCTGTTACAACAGTTCCCGAATTTATTGCTCATCCTGGTACCCCGTCATCCGGAACGCTTCCCGGATGCGATTAACCTTGTCCGCCAGGCTGGACTAAGCTATATCACACGCTCCTCAGGGGAAGTCCCCTCCACCAGCACGCAGGTTGTGGTTGGCGATACGATGGGCGAACTGATGTTGCTGTACGGTATTGCCGATCTCGCGTTTGTTGGCGGTTCACTGGTTGAACGCGGTGGGCATAATCCGCTGGAGGCCGCCGCACACGCTATCCCGGTGTTGATGGGGCCGCATACCTTTAACTTTAAAGACATTTGCGCGCGGCTGGAGCAGGCAAGCGGGCTGATTACCGTCACCGATGCCACTACGCTTGCAAAAGAGGTTTCCTCTTTACTCACCGACGCCGATTACCGTAGTTTCTATGGCCGTCATGCCGTTGAAGTGCTGTATCAAAACCAGGGCGCGCTACAGCGTCTGCTTCAACTGCTGGAACCTTACCTGCCACCGAAAACGCATTGAGGTTGTTATGCAAAAACGGGCGATTTATCCGGGTACTTTCGATCCCATTACCAATGGTCATATCGATATCGTGACGCGCGCCACGCAGATGTTCGATCACGTTATTCTGGCGATTGCCGCCAGCCCCAGTAAAAAACCGATGTTTACTCTGGAAGAGCGTGTGGCGCTGGCACAACAGGCAACTGCGCATCTGGGAAATGTTGAAGTGGTCGGATTTAGCGATTTGATGGCAAACTTCGCCCGTAATCAACACGCTACGGTGCTGATTCGTGGCCTGCGTGCGGTGGCAGATTTTGAATATGAAATGCAGCTGGCGCATATGAATCGCCACTTAATGCCAGAACTGGAAAGTGTGTTTCTGATGCCGTCGAAAGAGTGGTCCTTTATCTCTTCATCGTTGGTGAAAGAGGTGGCGCGCCATCAGGGCGATGTCACCCATTTCCTGCCGGAGAATGTCCATCAGGCGCTGATGGCGAAGTTAGCGTAGCGTTTATGCCGGATGGTATGCCATCCGGCAAGCATCAATTATTTCTGGCAGTGCTTGCAATAAAACGTTGCCCGCTGCGCATGTTTAGACGCCACAATCGGCGTACCGCACACCCGACACGGCTCACCTTTTCGCCCGTAAACCTGCAATTCCTGCGCGAAATAGCCCGGTTTACCATCACTTTGCAGAAAATCTTTCAGCGTTGTACCACCCTGCTCAATCGAGCGCAGCAACACCGCTTTAATCACCCGAGCTAACAATTCACACTCTGCCAGCGACAGTGATGACGCCAGCCGATCCGGATGGATCCCCGCCGCAAACAGAGATTCGCTGGCATAGATATTCCCTACGCCTACCACCAGTTTGTTATCCATCAGCCAGGGCTTAATCGCCGTCTTTTTCTTCGCGCACTTCTGATGCAGGTACTCACCGTTGAAATCGTCGCTAAGCGGCTCCGGTCCAAGATGGACCAGCACGTTGTGCCCTTCCAGCTCTTTGGTCCACAGCCAGGCACCAAAGCGGCGCGGATCGGTGTAGCGCAGCACTTTACCGTTGCTCATCACCAAATCAACATGATCATGCTTTTCAGGGGGAAGGTCTTCCGTAAGTATGCGCAAACTGCCAGACATGCCCAGGTGAATGATAATCCAGCCCTCAGGCAGCTCCAGCAGCAGATATTTAGCACGCCGCTGAACACTTAGCACTGGTTGGTCGCTTAAACGGTAGATTTCTTCCGAAACCGGCCAGCGCAAGCGTCCGTTGCGCACCACCGCATGAAGAATGGTTGCACCAACGAGATGCGGTTCTATGCCGCGACGGCTGGTTTCAACTTCGGGTAATTCAGGCATAGCATCTCCAGGAATGAACAGATGCAGTCAATATGGGGGCAGGCAGATAACAAAAAACCCCGCCGTAGCGAGGTTTTTCGTTACATCAAAGCGAAAATTATTTGATTTTCGCTTCTTTGTAGATCACGTGCTGGCGAACAACTGGATCGAATTTTTTCAGTTCCAGTTTTTCCGGCTTAGTACGTTTGTTCTTCGTAGTGGTATAGAAGTGACCAGTACCAGCAGAAGAAACCAGCTTGATTTTCTCACGAATACCTTTAGCCATGATTTATTTCCTCTAAGTACTTAGTACTTTTCGCCACGGGCACGCAGTTCAGCCAGAACTGTATCGATGCCTTTTTTATCGATTACACGCATACCTTTAGCAGATACGCGCAGGGTGACAAAACGCTTCTCGCTCTCAACCCAGAAACGGTGAGAGTGCAGGTTCGGCAGGAAACGGCGTTTAGTCGCGTTCAGTGCGTGGGAACGGTTGTTACCGGTCACCGGACGCTTGCCAGTAACTTGGCAGACTCGGGACATGTCTATTCTCCAAAAATCAAATTAGCTCGAGCTTCGTATGGGGTATTGGCGCCTCGTCAGGCTTTACAGCCCGGTCATCGCAGTTCTATGTGAACTCTCGATTGCCAGGCCCAAATGCCAAACCCGAGATTCTCAAAGGTGGCGTAGTATACGCTGACTCGGCGATGTGCTCAAGTCCCGAACAGACAAAGATCCCGAAGGATCGCGCATAGCGGATTAAATCCAGCCGCGTTCGGCAAAAGAAACATATTCTCCACGCCCAATCACGATATGGTCGAGCACGCGTAAATCCATGAACTGACAACTTTTTATTATCCGTTCGGTAATGAGTTTATCCGCTTTACTGGGTTCAGCACAACCAGAAGGGTGATTATGGGCAAGGATCAGCGCCGAGGCGTTTATTTTTATCGCTTCACGAATAATTTCTCGTGGATGGACTTCCACATGATTTAACGTGCCGGAAAAGAGTCGGCTGTGAGTAAGGACCCGGTGTTGGGAATCGAGAAAGATCACCATAAAGATCTCTCGTTCCTCTCCCGTAAGTTGGCTTTGTAAAAACTCCCTCGTCATCTCCGGGCTGAGCAACGGGCTTCCTTCGCGCATCCGCACGTTGTAGTAACGCCGCGCCAGTTCCGCAACTCCCTTTAACTGGGCGAATTTCGCCACACCAATTCCATGAACGCTACTAAATTGTTCATATTCAGAGGATAACAAGCCGTAAAGCGACCCAAAATTCTCCAGCATCTCTTTCGCCAGGGTTAACACATCCTTACCGCGCGTACCCGTACGCAGAAATAACGCCAGCAGTTCAACATCCGTTAACGCGCCAATGCCCAACTTCAGCATTTTTTCGCGTGGCATCAACAATTCTACATTGCTTTTCACCTTCACCTCCTTTGTGGAGGGCGCATCCTGTCATAGTCGTTTGGTTAAATCGACGGCCAGTTTTCAATCCTGGAAAGCGCCTCGCAAAGTGATTCTCAGGTGAAAGCACGACAACAAAAGTATTGTGATAAAATCGCCAACTTCTGGTGTCCCCCTACAGGAAAAATCATCATGAGCCTGGCCGGTAAAAAAATCGTTCTCGGCGTCAGCGGCGGTATTGCTGCCTATAAAACCCCTGAGCTGGTGCGTCGTTTGCGCGATCGCGGAGCAGACGTCCGCGTAGCCATGACCGAAGCGGCAAAAGCCTTTATCACCCCACTTAGCTTGCAGGCGGTTTCTGGGTATCCCGTTTCCGATAGTCTGCTGGATCCAGCAGCCGAGGCGGCTATGGGTCATATTGAGCTGGGTAAATGGGCTGATTTAGTGATTCTCGCCCCAGCCACCGCTGATTTGATTGCCCGCGTAGCTGCCGGGATGGCGAATGATCTGGTGTCAACGATTTGCCTGGCCACGCCTGCGCCTGTTGCCGTACTGCCAGCCATGAACCAGCAGATGTATCGTGCTGCGGCTACCCAACATAATTTAGAGGTACTTGCCTCACGTGGTTTACTGATCTGGGGGCCAGATAGCGGCAGTCAGGCCTGTGGTGATATCGGCCCTGGGCGAATGCTCGATCCATTAACCATTGTGGATATGGCTGTCGCACATTTTTCGCCCGTCAACGACCTGAAACATCTGAATATTATGATTACCGCCGGCCCGACGCGTGAACCGCTCGATCCCGTGCGTTATATCTCTAATCACAGCTCCGGCAAGATGGGCTTTGCTATCGCCGCAGCCGCTGCCCGTCGCGGAGCGAACGTTACACTGGTTTCCGGACCGGTTTCGCTACCGACACCGCCGTTTGTTAAACGTGTGGATGTGATGACCGCACTGGAGATGGAAGCCGCTGTGAAGGCCTCTGTACAGCAGCAAAATATTTTTATCGGTTGTGCCGCCGTGGCTGATTATCGCGCAGCCGCTGTCGCCAGTGAAAAAATCAAAAAGCAGGCGACTCAGGGGGATGAATTAACAATAAAAATGGTCAAAAACCCTGATATCGTCGCTGGAGTTGCCGCACTAAAAGACCAAAGGCCTTATGTTGTTGGATTTGCGGCCGAAACAAATAATGTGGAAGAATACGCCCGGCAAAAACGTATTCGTAAAAACCTTGATCTGATCTGCGCGAACGATGTTTCCCGGCCAACTCAAGGATTTAACAGCGACAGCAATGCATTACACCTTTTCTGGCAAGACGGAGATAAAGTCTTACCGCTTGAGCGCAAAGAGCTCCTTGGCCAATTATTACTCGACGAGATCGTGACCCGTTATGATGAAAAAAATCGACGTTAAGATTCTGGACCCGCGCGTTGGGAAGGAATTTCCGCTCCCGACTTATGCCACTTCTGGTTCTGCCGGACTTGACCTGCGCGCCTGTCTCGACGACGCCGTAGAACTGGCGCCGGGCGACACCACCCTGGTACCTACCGGGTTGGCGATTCATATTGCCGACCCGTCACTGGCGGCGATGATGCTGCCGCGCTCCGGATTGGGACATAAGCACGGTATCGTGCTCGGCAACCTGGTAGGATTGATCGATTCTGACTATCAGGGCCAGTTGATGATTTCCGTGTGGAACCGTGGCCAGGACAGCTTCACCATTCAACCAGGCGAACGTATCGCGCAGATGATTTTTGTTCCGGTGGTACAGGCCGAATTTAATCTGGTGGAAGATTTTGACGCCACCGACCGCGGTGAAGGCGGCTTTGGTCACTCTGGTCGTCAGTAACACATACGCATCCGAATAACGTCATAACATTGCCGCAAACATTTCGTTTGCGGTCATAGCGTGGGTGCCGCCTGGCAAGTGCTTATTTTCAGGGGTATTTTGTAACATGGCAGAAAAACAAACTGCGAAAAGGAACCGTCGCGAAGAAATACTTCAGTCTCTGGCGCTGATGCTGGAATCCAGCGATGGAAGCCAACGTATCACGACAGCGAAACTGGCCGCCTCCGTCGGCGTTTCCGAAGCGGCTCTGTATCGCCACTTCCCCAGTAAAACCCGCATGTTCGATAGCCTGATTGAGTTTATCGAAGATAGCCTGATTACTCGCATCAATCTGATTCTGAAAGATGAGAAGGACACCACAACGCGCCTACGTCTGATTGTGTTGTTGCTCCTCGGTTTTGGTGAGCGTAATCCTGGCCTGACCCGCATCCTTACCGGGCATGCGCTGATGTTTGAACAAGACCGCCTGCAAGGGCGCATCAACCAACTGTTCGAGCGTATTGAAGCGCAGTTGCGTCAGGTAT
The DNA here is from genome assembly GCF_005781105.1 of Escherichia sp. E2586. Taxonomy (NCBI): domain Bacteria; kingdom Pseudomonadati; phylum Pseudomonadota; class Gammaproteobacteria; order Enterobacterales; family Enterobacteriaceae; genus Escherichia; species Escherichia sp. E2586. The sequence goes on along the minus strand of NZ_VATN01000001.1, from coordinate 125,608 downwards.
TGCGTGAAAAGAGAATGCGTGAGGGTGAAGGTTACACCACCGATGAAACGCTGCTGGCAAGCCAGTTGCTGGCATTTTGTGAAGGTATGCTGTCACGATTTGTCCGCAGCGAGTTTAAATACCGCCCGACGGATGATTTTGACGCCCGCTGGCCACTAATTGCTGCGCAGTTGCAGTAATTCTCCCCAAAACGTTCAGGCAGAAACGTCTGCCTGACGCTTTTCTTACCATGCCACCAGCATTCGCTTTACACTTTCCCTCGCCTGTTTAAAGGCCTCATCCTCAGGGTTGATTTGCAATAACCAGTTTATTCTTCCCTGCAAAGCATACAGATACGCCGTTGCCTGTGCGTGGAGATCGCCAGAAGGATCAAGTTCACCACGATGACTAAGATGCGAAATAACGCCATATTTTTGGCACAAATGCACCTCCTGACGCAGCGCCCGGCGCGCTTCACGGGCAAGCTGTGGTTTGTGATTAACAACAATCCCGGTTACCTGCTGGCGTTTACAGGCCGCGACCAGGCAGCTTTTGCGTTGATTGAGGCTCAGGCCCAGCAGCTCCGCTAACAATCCGCACACTTTATTTTTAACCTGGCGGGCATTGAAGTGACCTGAAAAGGTCATGTCATCGCAGTAGCGGGTATAGATAATTCCTCGTGTCTGGCACCATGCCCCAATGCACTCATCAAAACGGCGCATCACAAGATTGGAAATGGCAGGCGAAGTTGGCGCCCCCTGCGGTAACGCGTCGTTATAGCAACAAAGCCAGGTCAGTATGGTTACCACATTGCGTGGCAACTGAGCCTGGCTAAACACACGCCAGACCTGTAACCAGCTAATGCTATCGAAAAAGTTTTCGATATCGAGTTTCAGGATCTGCGACTGTTGGCAGTGAGGCTGCGCGTTGCTGACGATTGGGCAACCTGGCCGGTAGGCGGTAGCAAAAGGGGAAAGCGGAAATCGTGAAAGTACGTTCTTAAGAATGTTGCGCTGTACGGTTTTGAGCAAGTAATCAGGGGCTAGCAGCATCCGCTGACCACCGTGGCGCTTAGAAAGAATAATGCGTCGGTAATGGCGTCCGACATGATTACTGAGCGCATACAGCCGCTGTATTTCTTTATCGGCACTCCAGCCCGGCGAGCCGAACAAATTGAGCGCCAGAAGGGTTATCCGGGTAGCATCCATTCCACTCTCCACATCACGGCGGCCAAAAGAGGCGCCAACAGCGGCAATACCATCAAACCATCCGAAGGCGCGTAACTGTACTGAGCGCGTCAGCGCGACGTACGCGAAGCGTACTTAAGTACAATGAAGCGGCTTTGGGTATATGGACAAACTACTGGCGTTAAGTCGGCGACTCGCCGACCCTCCCGGCACAAAAGGCCGGAAACGCTATTGCCACTGCTGGCGAAAGCAGATTAACACGATATCTTAAAGCGCATCACGCTGCGCACAGCAAAAACCTGCGCAGCGCATATTTTTAAACGCCAAACTCTTCGCGATAGGCCTTAACCGCCGCCAGATGTTCCGCCATTTCTGGCTTCTCTTCCAGGTAGGCAATCAAGTCTTTCAGGGTGATGATAGAGATCACCTTGCAGTTGTAATCACGCTCAACTTCCTGAATCGCCGAAATTTCGCCGCGACCACGTTCCTGACGATCGAGCGAAATCAACACGCCAGCAAGCGTCGCGCCATTGGCCTGAATAATTTCCATCGACTCGCGAATCGCCGTCCCGGCGGTGATCACATCATCCACCAGCATCACACGCCCTTGTAACGCGCTACCAACCAGATTGCCGCCTTCACCGTGATCTTTTGCTTCTTTGCGGTTAAAGCAGTACGGCAGGTCCAGGTCATGATGCTCCGCCAGCGCCACGGCGGTTGTGGTGACAATCGGGATCCCTTTGTAAGCAGGGCCAAACAGCAGATCGAACTCAATGCCGGAATCCACCAATGCTTCAGCGTAAAAACGGCCTAACAGTGCCAGGTCGCGCCCGGTATTAAACAGCCCGGCGTTGAAGAAATAGGGGCTTTTGCGCCCGGATTTCAACGTAAACTCGCCAAACTTTAACACCTGCTTGCTAAGCGCAAATTCAATAAACTGGCGCTGATATGGTTTCATGCCTTCGCTCCTCATCTTACTTTTCTACAGACAAAAAAAAGGCGACTCATCTGTCGCCTTAAAAATCAGTTTTCCAGCGCCGCCTTCTGCGTCGCTACAATGGATTCGATTCCCCCTCGAGCCAAGGCCAACAAGGTGAGTAGCTCTTCGTGGGTGAACGGTTCACCTTCTGCCGTTCCCTGCACTTCAATGATGCGCCCGTCTTCGGTCATCACCACGTTCATGTCCGTTTCAGCCGCTGAGTCTTCAACGTATTCCAGATCGCAAATCGCTTCGCCGTTAACAATACCGACAGAAACCGCGGCTACCATCCCTTTCATTGGATTGGTTTTCAGCTTGCCATTTTCAACCAGTTTATTCAGGGCATCGGCTAGTGCAACACAAGCACCGGTGATAGAAGCAGTGCGGGTGCCGCCATCGGCCTGAAGTACGTCGCAATCCAGCGTAATAGTAAACTCACCGAGGGCTTTCAAATCTACTGCGGCGCGCAATGCACGAGCGATCAGACGCTGGATTTCCATCGTGCGGCCGCCCTGCTTACCTTTCGCCGCTTCACGGGCATTACGGGTATGAGTAGAACGCGGCAGCATACCGTATTCTGCGGTGATCCAGCCCTGGCCCTGACCTTTCAGGAAGCGCGGCACGCCTTCTTCAATAGAGGCGGTACACAACACTTTGGTATCGCCAAATTCGACCAGCACCGAGCCTTCTGCATGTTTTGTATAGTTACGAGTCAGGGTAACGGGACGCACCTGATTATTGCTACGGCCTGCTGGACGCATATTGAAATCTCCGGCTTGAAACAAATGTGGCTGCGCATTATACGGACTTCCGGCGGTTATTCCTATCCTGACAAGGCATCGATGGCTATAATCCTTCCACCTCTCCTTTTATAAACAGGAACGTCTATGATCCGCAGTATGACCGCCTACGCCCGGCGTGAAATCAAGGGTGAATGGGGGAGCGCAACCTGGGAAATGCGCTCGGTAAACCAGCGTTATCTGGAAACTTACTTTCGTCTGCCGGAGCAGTTCCGTAGCCTTGAACCTGTCGTTCGCGAGCGTATTCGTTCTCGCCTGACGCGCGGTAAAGTGGAATGTACCCTGCGCTATGAGCCAGATGTCAGCGCGCAAGGTGAGCTGATCCTCAACGAAAAACTGGCTAAACAGCTGGTAAATGCTGCGAACTGGGTAAAAATGCAGAGCGACGAAGGGGAAATCAACCCGGTTGATATTCTGCGCTGGCCGGGCGTGATGGCAGCTCAGGAGCAGGATCTCGACGCCATTGCAGCTGAAATTCTTGCGGCGTTGGATGGCACCCTGGACGACTTTATCATCGCGCGTGAAACCGAAGGTCAGGCGCTGAAAGCATTGATCGAGCAGCGTCTGGAAGGCGTCACCGCCGAAGTGGTCAAAGTCCGCGCCCATATGCCGGAAATCCTGCAATGGCAGCGTGAGCGTCTGGTAGCGAAGCTGGAAGACGCCCAGGTGCAACTGGAAAACAACCGTCTGGAGCAGGAGTTGGTTCTGCTGGCACAACGAATTGACGTTGCCGAAGAGCTGGACCGCCTCGAAGCGCATGTTAAAGAGACGTACAACATTCTGAAGAAAAAAGAAGCGGTTGGCCGTCGTCTGGACTTTATGATGCAGGAGTTCAACCGCGAGTCGAACACTCTTGCGTCGAAATCTATCAATGCCGAAGTGACAAACTCCGCCATCGAGCTGAAAGTGTTGATCGAGCAAATGCGCGAGCAGATTCAGAATATCGAATAAGCTATCAGTAAAAATCACCAAGCAGCAAAAAACCACAAAGCCCGTGAAATGTCGGGCTTTTTTGTTATCATGAGCTATCATAACGACGCAACAAAGCGCACAATGTGCGTGTACATAGAGGTGTACATAATGACTTTCATGTACATTGCTTTATGTACACACCCATATTCGATATTCAGGTATTCGCAATGCCAAAACTCACAGATATGCAGATCCGCGCATGGATAAAGGCGGGAGACAGATTTGATGGCAAGGCAGACGGCAACGGCCTTTATATTTGCTACCCTAAAAACTACACAGTCCCGTTCTGGCGATTCCGCTATAAGCTCGCAGGAAAGCAGCGGGCTATGGTTATAGGCTCTTACTCCGAACTGTCACTATCAAAAGCCAGAGAAACAGCAAAAGAGCTGTCAGCCAGAGTTGCTCTTGGCTATGACGTAGCAGCAGAGAAACAGGAACGAAAAGCTGAAGCATTGGCAAAAATGGAGGCTGAGAAAAACGCCATGCGCGTTTCTGATCTGGCCTCCGAATACTTTGAGCGCCAGATACTTCCGAGATGGAAACATCCCGATATCCTTCGCCGGAGAATTGATAAGGATATTAACCCCTGCATTGGGCATATGAAGGTAGAGGACGTTAAGCCACGCCATATTGACGACATGCTGAAAGGTATCGTTGACCGAGGAGCACCAACGATAGCAACAGATGTATTACGCTGGACACGCCGTATCTTTGACTATGGGATAAAACGCCATGCTCTGGAGATAAACCCTTGTTCAGCGTTTGAAGTATCTGATGCTGGTGGTAAAGAGGTTTCCCGTGACCGTTGGCTAACTCGCGATGAGCTTATCAGGCTATTCGAGGCTATGCGCACCGCAAAAGGATTCAGCCGCCAGAACGAACTGACATTTAAGCTATTGCTGGCACTGTGCGTTCGTAAGATGGAGTTATGCGCCGCACGATGGGAAGAGTTTGATTTAGATGGTGCGGTATGGCATTTGCCGGAAGAACGCAGCAAAAACGGAGACCCTATTGATATACCTCTACCTTCTCCAGCTGTTGAATGGTTGAGAGAGCTACACACCTTTTCATGCAATAGCGCATGGGTGCTTCCAGCCAGGAAAATGCAAAACAGAATGATCCCACATATTCAGGAAAGCACTTTACCCGTAGCACTGGCTAAGGTTCGCGCCGAAATGCCGGATGTGCCTAATTTCACGATTCACGACTTCCGACGCACCGCACGTACTCATTTAGCAGCGTTGGGTGTTGATCCTGTCGTGGCGGAACGATGCCTCAATCATCGCATTAAGGGCGTAGAGGGGATTTATAACCGCCATCAGTATTTTGATGAGCGTAAAGCAGCACTGGCACAGTGGGCTGATCTGCTGGTGGCACTGGAAAGCGGAAAAGACTACAACGTGACACCAATTAGAGCATGATGGGAGGAGAGATTCATAATGAAATTACCTGCGCATAAATATTATTCTTTGGATAAAGCAGCCAAACTGGCCGGATGTGAAGTATCCGATTTAATACACTATGCAGCAATTGGGGTTTTAGAAATATGCACAAAGATTCCACCTATTGAATTGTTTTACCATTACCCAAAAGATGAAAATGCCGAGCCAGAATTACTTAAAGTTGAAACAGATAGCTTTTTCGATATAGATGAGAAAGTGGCAAATGAGAACTACCTTCTTGGACTGAGCGATAATATAGATGATCCTGAATCATATGGATTATCATCCCTTGATGACAAAAATGACGATAACCACCTGTATTTTATTAGATTTTCATACAAATCAGAGCATTTTTCAGTTATAGAGCGATACAATGTCGGAAAGGATAAAAGAGAGATAGAAAGATGGTGCGGTCTATTAGCAATTCCTCCTGCATTCATAGATAACGATGAGCGAGAGCTATCAGAATGGGATGATTGGGAGATTTCAGTATGCGAATTGACGCCGCCAAGATGTGACGATTTTTATAAATCGCCGGATTATGAAATCGGAACTTTTTATATTGACGGATGGTATGAAGTAAGCCGGAACAAAATGTATATAACTGATTATGAATTCAATCTCCTTATCAATGGAGGAAGATATATTTATGATAAACCCATGCACAAGCCTTCTGCAAACAAGTTATCCAATGATATAAACACGTTGAAAGTCAATAAACGTGCCGAACGACACGCTGTCAATAGGGAGAAACTATTAAAATCTGCAATTTATATACTTAGTAAGTATCCAGATGAATGCAGAGGAGAAAGGAAAGAAATAAGCCCGGAAAAGTGGCGTGACTGCCTTGTTCGGCATTTAGGCGAAGTTCCACCACTTATGATAACTAATGAAGATGTAATTCTTAAACATCTACGAGCTGCGGCAAATGGCAAAGTAGATAGTTAACTTACTATAGAGGTACTGCAAAAATACAGTACCTTTTCATTGTATATCTATACAGTTAGTTTTCTCGTAACGAAGCAACAACTATCGTTAAGAGGTTACGGGAAGCATGAACACTGACACTATTCCTACAAAAGGTTATATCAGACGCTTCCGCCTGGCTGAATTGCTGGGCGTTAGTGTATCCACCATCGACCGTAAAGTAAGAAACGGTTCACTACCACGTCCTGTAAAGCTGGGAGAAAAAATAACTGCGTTTGATGCGGTTGAGATTCACAACTGGCTGGCAGAACGCCGCGGGAAGGTGGCCTGATGGAAAAGAAAAACCGCCCATTACAGGCGGCTAATTCAGATATTCGCGTATCTGATGTTACGCCCCTGACAAAATCCCTTCAAGCACCAAAGCGCACACCGAAAAAGCATCGCGCCCGAGTCTATATGCTGCGTACTGGTATAGAGGGATGGACAGAAAACGACATTCTTCGCTACTGCCGTCTGTCTTCTGGTCGTAACTATGCAACAGAGTTAGAACGCCAGCTTGGGATCACTCTGGAGCGTATCGACGAAAAGAATCCTGATGGTATCGGAGCACACCTTCGCTACCGTTTCTCCTGCCGTGGTGATGTTCTGAAAGTGATCACTCATGTTAACCATCTTGCGAACATAAATGATCACAACGGACTTTCTCAGCAGGAAATTGCCGACATTCTGAAACTCTACCCGGACGCGTTTAACGCCGCCTAACGGAGACTGAAAATGAACATCGAAAAAAGCAGATTAATTTCTGAGGCCGCCCCTCATCCGAACGCCTCTCTGGGCACAATTAACGGTAATGAATTTGCCGCAATTGTCCCGGTTATTCCTGGTCATATCGGTGGGCGTGAAACCAATATTGTTAGCGCAAAAGCGTTACACAAAGCGTTGGGCGTGGGAAAAGACTTCTCTACATGGATCACTGATCGCATCTCTGAATATGACTTCACCATTGGGCACGATTACTCAGTCCATAAAACTATTTCCCCAAATTTGGGGAAAATCCCGAATGGCGCGGCTTACAGCAAGATTAAGCAGTCTGGCAGACCCGGCAAAGACTATCTGTTAAGTGTCGGAATGGCGAAAGAACTGGCAATGATCGAACGCAATGATCAGGGGCGCGCTATCCGCCGTTATTTCATCCAGTGCGAGGAAGAATTACAGCGTAGCGTGCCTGAAATCGCCGCCCGCTATCGTCGCCAGCTAAAAGCCCGTCTCAGTGCCGCAAACAACTTTAAGCCAATGTGCGATGCGCTGAATATGGCCCGTGCCGAGATGGGTAAAACGACGCAGCAACACCACTACACAAACGAGAGCAATATGATTTCTCGTATCGTTCTTGGTGGGCTAACTGCTAAGCAGTGGGCGCGGATAAATGGCTATTCTGGCGAACCTCGCGACCATATGAACGCAGAACAGCTTGAGCACCTCTCATATCTCGAAAGCACCAATATCACGTTAATTGATATGGGCATGGAATATGAGCAGCGCAAAGGAGAACTCACCCGCCTGTCGCAACGCTGGCTCGCCAAGCGTCTGGAGGCGCTCAATGTCTAAGCCAACAGGAACACCACAACCACAAAAACGCTACAAAGATGCCCACGGAGCACTCGTTACTGTCGAAAGCGTGTCTCACAACCGAGTGACGTTTTATCGCGACGGGTATCAATCGCCATGCGTACAACCGCTGGCGCGTTTCATGAAGGAGTTCGCGGAGGTTAACCAATGATACCCGTCCAGAAGAAGACATTTTCACTGGCTGGCATGTCGCCAAAATCCAGAAATATGACGGCAAAGTCAGGCATTAATACAGCAGATACAAGCAAAGTTTATCATTTGCTGGTGGTCGGAACGGATGCCTTAACCATACCAGAAATCTCGGGCGATGATATTAGCATTGAGAAGGTCAGCGGCTGCGCCAGAAAATTTCTGGTCGTAGATGATGTCTTCCGCTCGTGTAGTGACTCCACAAAAACATTCGTCCACGCGCGTGACGTTAACGAAATGAGCGCGATGTACTGTGCTTCTGGTTCTTCCAATAGTGAGTTTTCGGAGTCCATAAAAAAGAGCTTGCCGTTATGCGGCAACACGGTTTATGGTTATAAGGCACCTCATAAAACGGGTGCCGGGATTGGCGTCCTGGTAAATCGAATGGCGACATATGACGCGCCGAGCGTCTTTTTTTATGTCGTAGGTCTGACTCACCCATTTTTTGGGCGTTGGTGTATAATCCAGCGCCTTTGTCAATCAATGGTGGCTCAGGCAGGGGCTTCTTCGGAAGCGCCGGTATCCATTCGAGCCGGTTACGCCAACCCTGTCTGGGCTACCACCAGCGAAATTGGCGTTTCCGGTGGTAGCGTTACATGCTATCGAATGGAGGCTGCCACATGCTGGCTACTACCCCTACCCAAAAACCGCAATTTATCTGGATTATCGCCGCAGTTCGCCGCGATTGCCCGACAATTACCGCCAAAATTCATCATATTGCTGCCGAGTCTGAACGCGATGCTCGCCGTTCTCTGGTGCGCGATCACATCTGCTTTTTTGCTGGTCGTATCCGCATGGAGGTGGCACATGATTAAAACCTACGATGTGCATATGGATCCCCTCGAACGCACAAGCCAGATCATCACACTGACAGAAGTGATTAACGACATTCTGGTGAGCAACTCTCCCTCACGAGACGAAAGACTGAAGGCGTTACTCGCGATATTGGACCTCGCCGTTCGCGACGTTCATTTCCTGCTGGAAGGTGGCGAAATGCCAGGAAAAACGGGGGCAACCAATGAATAACTCAATTAATACCCCTCGCCTTACGTCCGCACTTCAATTAATCGAGCAAGCAGCGGCTGTCCTGGTTGCTGTCAGTCTTTCGGCTGAAGAAATGGACGCTGCTGATGTCGTGGATGCGATTAAAGCGTGCTCATCTTTGGTTAACGATGCCCGTGCAGAGCTGGTAATTCTTGGGGGTGAAAAATGAATATCAACTTAATTTATCGTCATCCGTGTGAGCTGGAAATTGAATCATTGCTGGGGCGTGAAGAGCCATATCCAGACACATTCACTCCCGCAGATTGCGCGACTGAACGGCTTACCAGAGCGCGCACAGGTCTGGTTCATGTGATGAATGAGATTGTTCCCTCGGTGGGAGGGGAACAGGCGACAGTAATCAATAGCTGGCTACAAAAAGTTACCTCCCTGATAGATATCGGTTTAATCGATGTGGAGAGTGCGAAATGACCAACATCCAGCTCATTGAAGCGCAATGTCGCATCGAACAGGTTCAGACTGTTTTAGGGTTCTGGCTTGAAGGGGCCAGCCCCAGCAACAGAGACAAGTTAATGATTGGCGCGGTTATGTCACTGCTCAATGGCGTACCAGAAGCTATTCAGGAAGCGGACGAATTGTTGGGCAAATATGAGTTACAGAATCATTCAGGCGAGGCGAAACATGAATAATTTCTTAACCTTCCATGCAGAAGCAACGCCTGACGGCGTAAACATCATGCACCGCAGCAACGATGGCATGACAGAACGCGTTGAGACCGTCTCATATATTGATGCCGTAAATCGTCTGGATGCCGGGGATTATGACGATAAACCAGATGAAGGCATGTTTATACATCTCGCTATTGCCAGTGGCGGCAACCAGGGATATTTCGATTACACATCACAGCATCACGTGATTATGTGGCGCTGGCTGATAGCAACAGCATTCATCAATGAAATGAGAAAGGAAAACGGCACCGTCAGCATTATTGATGACAGTGGCAATCATTCCGTGGTTTCTGTTTATTCCAATGGCATCATCGCCATGCCGCTGTATCCAGTAGCAGAGCGCCTCGCTATGGCAAACAACATTGAGGGCGCAATGATCGAGAAATATGGTGTTGATGTCGGAACAAAGAATGCCATCATTTTTTACAGCAACATGTTCGATGTCGAACAGGGAACACTCACTTCGTTTGGGCGAGAAGTGCTTGCCGATCTTCACAACAGCTTTATTGCCGAACTAAACGAAAACGGCATCCCAGAAGCACCAGTGACGCACTAAACGGGGGCCAGAATGCGAAACATTGATCTTATCCGTCAGGTTATCAGTGCGTCTGAAAACAACTGGCCTCATGTGCTGGGCTGCCTGAACATAAATGTCCCTGACTCTCCGCGCCGTCATGCTCCCTGCCCTGCATGTGGGGGCAAAGATAGATTCCGGTTCGATGACAACGGGCGCGGTAGCTTCATCTGTAATCAGTGCGGCGCTGGTGATGGGCTGGATTTAATTAAACGCGTAAATAACTGCGACACAACAGAGGCGGCGCTTCTTGCCGCTGATGTTCTGGGTATTGATTACCGGACAACGGAAACACCAGAAGCCACCAGCCAGAAACGGGAACAACTGGAAACCGAGCGCCAGCGACGCGAACAGGAGCGCCTGAAAAGGGCAGAGAAGGACGAACAACAAAGACGGGATACGTTTTCCCGTCAGTTTGATGACATGCGCAGAAAGGCTGTAAACGGCAAATCTGATTATCTGGTTGCGAAAGGGGTAGGTGATTTTACATTCCCCGTGTTGCCAGATGGATCTCTGTTGCTGGCGCTGGTGGATAAATCCGGCGCAGTCACAGCAGCACAGACTATTACCTCACATGGTGAAAAAAGACTCCTGACAAGTTCAGCAAAGCGGGGGGCATATCACGCCATAAACGCACCAGAAACAACACAGAGCATCTTAATCGCAGAAGGGCTGGCAACGGCATTATCTGCCCATTTAATGCGTCCAGAGGCGCTGACAGTGGCGGCGATTGATGCCGGGAACCTGTTATATGTCGCCCAGGTACTGCGGGATAAATTTCCTTCAGCACAAATCATCATTGCTGCGGATAACGACCACAGCGAAGGAAGACAAAACACGGGGAGAATAGCAGCAGAAAAAGCAGCTTTATCTGTTTCTGGATGGGTGGCATTACCCCCGACAGATCACAAAGCAGACTGGAATGATTACCACCAAAAACACGGCATTAAATGCGCCACAGAAGCGTTCAATAAGTCAATGTACCAACCACAGGGTAATGGCGTGAAACAGGAGCCACAGACCATTGAGGGAAGCGATTTTAAGGTTATGGATACCGACCCACTGAAACCAAGAATAGAAAGCCGCGAGGATGGTATTTATTGGGTATCTCCGAGAGCTGACAGCCAGAGTGGAGAAATCATCAATAACGAAAGCTGGTTATGTTCTCCGTTAAGCGTTATCGGTACTGGCAGAGACGATAAAGACCAGTATCTCATTCTTCGCTGGCTGTCGTTTGGTTCTGAAACGCCGACAACCGCTGCCATTCCACTGGCTGATATTGGTGAACGTGAAGGATGGCGCACACTTAAAGCTGGTGGGGTAAATGTCACGACCAAAAGCAGCCTCAGAGCAATACTGGCAGACTGGCTACAACGCAGTGGCTCTCGTGAATTGTGGCGTGTTGCTCATGCCACTGGCTGGCAATGCGGAGCGTACATCATGCCTGATGGGGAAATCATCGGAACACCTGAAAATCCTGTGCTGTTCAGCGGGAGAAGCTCAGCCGCAGCCGGATATACCGTCTCAGGGAGCGCGAAAAGCTGGCGTGATAACGTGGCGCGTCTGGCCTTTGGTAACTATTCAATGATGACCGGGATCGGCGCAGCACTGGCAGCGCCATTGATTGGGCTGGTGGGCGCTGACGGGTTCGGCATTCATTTCTATGAGCAGTCGAGCGCGGGTAAGACCACCACGGCAAACGTGGCGAGCAGCTTATACGGCAACCCTGATTTACTGCGGCTGACGTGGTACGGAACCGCGCTGGGGCTGGCAAATGAGGCCGCCGCCCACAATGACGGATTAATGCCGCTTGATGAAGTTGGTCAGGGCGCTGATCCTGTCAGCGTTTCACAGTCTGCCTATGCGTTATTTAACGGTGTAGGGAAACTGCAAGGCGCTAAAGATGGTGGAAACCGGGATCTAAAACGCTGGCGTACAGTGGCAATCAGCACCGGAGAAATGGATTTAGAAACATTTATCGCTACTTCCGGGCGAAAAACCAAAGCCGGGCAACTGGTGCGACTGCTGAATATTCCGTTGAGTAAAGCAGTACGCTTTCACGATTATCAGAACGGAAAACAGCATGCAGACGCACTGAAAGACGCTTACCAGCATCACCATGGCGCAGCCGGGCGTGAGTGGATTAAATGGCTGGCAGACCACCAGCAACAGGCTATTAAAACTGTTCGTGATTGCGAAAGCAGATGGAGAAGCCTGATCCCATCCGATTATGGTGAGCAGGTTCACCGTGTAGCCGCGCGATTTGCCATTCTGGAGGCCGCATTGTTGTTAGGCGAGGTTGTAACAGGCTGGGATGCTCAGACATGCCGTGATGCGATACAGCACAGCTATAACGCATGGTTGCGCGAGTTCGGCACAGGTAACAAAGAGCATCAGCAGATTATTGAACAAACGGAGGCATTTCTTAATGCCTATGGGCTTAGCCGTTTTGCACCATTTCCATACAGCCCGGCAGATTTGCCCATCAAAGATTTAGCCGGATACCGTCAGCGTGGAGAACATGACGAAAGTCCAATGATTTTCTACACATTCCCGGCCACATTTGAAAAGGAGATCGCATGTGGTTTCAACGCAAAACAGTTTGCTGAAGTGTTGAAAAAAGCCGGGATGCTAACCCCACCAAACAGCGGTCGTGGATACCAAAGAAAATCACCACGTATTCAGGGACGACAAATAAACGTTTATGTACTCAATTACCAGCCAGGAGATTACAACTCATCTGAAGAATGAGCTTCTTCATGTGCGTAGAAAAGGCGTTGGTTCAGTTGGTTCAGTTGGTTCAATTTGTAAAGAGTATTGTTTTATAAGGATTTTATTCTTTTTATTGAACCAACACTGAACCAACAACACAGCATTTTGAACCAACACAATGTGACTGAATTGATGTGCACAATACCTGGCTGGCATTAGAGAGTGTTTTACGAAATCTGAACACCACATCAACTGGTTTCAGTGGGAGATTGATGATGAAGATAATCGCAAAGGCTTTTCATCATGTATTTGGCAAAGTATCCGATTTGCCATCTGTAATACCGATGAACAACAGAAGGGAGACGCTGCTTGATGTGGTTGTGTTCCCATACATAGACCTTTCTGAACCAATGAAAGCAACTCTTTTCAGAAAGTATCTTGGCGACTTTAAACGCCGTTTTACAGGCGTTAACGGGATGGTTGATATCTGCTCCATCAGAGATATTGTTGAACTTGCAGGGATTAATTTGTGGGGAGAAGCGGCAGCAGCATACAAATGGCTTGAACGCCTGCACTGTGTTTCATTCAGTGACATGAGTGCTGATATCGCTTTAATGGTTCCTCACAAAATCAATATGGTCTTTGCTGGTGGCAATTACACTTATCCATGGAACCAGGAACAAAGAGAGAACAGGAAAGCTCACGCCATGAAGAGTAATGCGACTCCATAAATATAGTTTTTAGAGTCCATAAAAAACTGTCAAAACCTGACATACAGAACGATGCCACCAGCTACTGAACGGTGGCATTTTTTTGTGCTATTTGTTTCATATTTTGCAATCACAATGATGAATATTGCGTTTTATGAAACTATAATGACTGTTGTTTTATACAGTTCTAAGGGGGGAGCGTTATGGCTATTTCAGTAAAGCCAGTATTGATAAGTGAGAAGCAAATGGAAGCGATAAAGAAAATTCAGGAGGAGCAGCGTAAAAAATCAGAGGTAGGAGTTGCGCCAACGATCCACGAAATTGCTCGGGGATTAATGGATAAGGCGCTGGCTTACACTTTAACTGGACGTGGGTAAATTTATGGCTACGTGGCAACAGGGTATTAATTCTGGTGGGTTTCTTGCTGGCATCGGTACGCAAAATGAGAATGCGCCAAAGGCAAGCGACATTAACGCAACGCTTGGTCTGATCCGCGAAAACAATGAACTGGCTCGATCAGGTGCAAATAACGTTGCTCTGACAGGTCTTCGTGGTCTGGCTGGAGTTGCTGATATTTATAAGCAGCAGCAACAGCAGGAACGTAAAGCGGCATTCCAGAAAGGTTATGCGGATGCTTATGCGTCCGGCGACAGGGAGCAGATGCGTAATCTTATTACAGCATTCCCCGAAGAGTTTGAGGAAGTCCGTAAAGGCATGGGGTATGTCGATGACGCCCAGCGTGATGATTATGGCAATCTGGCGCTTAAAGCACAGGTAGCCTCATCGCTTGGTCCGGGCGCATTTGGCAGGTTCATGATGGATAACGAAAAGGAGATGCGTCGTTTAGGTATACCTCCAGAAACTATTGCTGAAATGCAGGTTAATGACCCGCAGGGCTTCCAGCACTTCGCAGGTAATCTGGCGCTATTTTCTCTCGGTCATGAGAAGTATTTCGATATCAAAGGCCAAATGGAAGGTCGGGATATTGAGCGTGGCAAGTTGGCAGAGACAATCCGCAGCAATCAGGCTGGCGAAGCACTTCAGGCGAGAGGGCAGGATATTAGCCGAGCAAATGCGTTAACGTCAGCATATGCCCCAACAGCAGCAATGCAGAATTACAATCAGTACGCTCAAATGTTAAAGGCGGATCCAGAGGGGGCGGCGGCATTTGCGGCAGCGGCTGGAATTAATACAAACGCCAAAAAATTAATGAGTGTTAGAGAAAACGATGATGGCACTGTCACAAAATACTACACAGACGGAAGTGAAGAGCAGGGAAAACTAAACCAGCCAATATCTGGAGATGGGTTTCGTCCAATAGCTTTGCCAACAGCCCAAAAGATCATGGAAAAGTCGCCAGAAGGGGCTAAAAAAGCTGCTGGATTTGCATACAGAGTTAGGGATGCTCTTGATTCAATGGATACACTGAAAGGCCAGCTTAGCCCACAGCGAGTGGCGATCATTAATAATGCTTTGGGTAATGGGACGCTGGCTAACTTAACGCTCAGCCCAACAGAGCAGCAATACGTTGTTAATGCTAATGACGCAATAATGGCAATACTCCGTCAGGAAACAGGGGCAGCTATCGTACCTGCTGAAATGTCAAAATATTATCAAATGTATTTCCCTCAGCCTGGCGACTCCACAAAAACCATTGATACCAAGCGCCGGAAGATGGAAAACCAGTTCAATTCGCTGAAAGCTGCTTCTGGTCGAGCTTATGATGCTTTGCGGGTTATTTCAGCAGTTGACAGAGGAACTTCTTCTTCGTCGCAGACATTGCCGCAATCTGAGCAGGTATCACAGCCAGCAGCCAGCAGTAATTTTTCTTCACTATGGGGTGATTAATGGCTAAAGCATGGAAAGATGTTATCGCCTCTCCACAGTATCAGGCGTTAGCACCAGAACAAAAAGCGCAGGCTCAGGAGCAATACTTCAATGAAGTCGTGGCCCCGCAAGCCGGAGAAAGTGTAGAGCAGGCTAAGCAGGCTTTTTATGCTGCCTATCCACTACCATCAACGAATGAAATAGACCGATCCCAATCAGCAACTCAAAATATTCAACATACATCATCTGATAATTCTCTTGCGTCAGGGTATGCAAAGTTAGCTACTCAGCAAAGAGAGGGGCTTGAGCGTTCAGCAGAACAGGGAGCCAGTCTTGGGGCTGCTATGCGCGATGCTATAACAGGCGAAAGCCGAATGACTCCAGAGATGGAGAGACTGCAAAATGTCGACCTTGCCCCAGAGTTAACCTCACTCAGCATGGATGCTCTAAAAGCTCGATGGTCTCAACTTTTCGGCTCTGACGCATCTCAGGAAAAGATTCTTCAGAGCATGGGAGCGAAATTAAGGCAGGATGAGAAGGGTAACACTATCGTTTCCCTGCCATCCGGTGATTATGCTCTGAACAAGCCGGGTTTATCGCCGCAAGACGTGGCATCGTTTCTGGCTAATGCGCTGGCGTTTACACCAGCGGGCAGGGCTGGAACGGTGCTTGGTGCCATAGGAAAATCAGCAGCTACAGATTTAGCACTACAGGGAGCCACCAGCCTTGCTGGTGGAGAAGATATTGATCCGTTACAAACGGTAATTTCTGCTGGCATTGGTGGTATTGGTAAGGGGCTGGAAAATACAGCGAGTGCGGTTTCGAGGGCTGTTCGTGGTGATATGTCGCCTGAAGCAAAGGCTGCTGTCAACTTTGCATCGGAAAGAAATCTGCCGTTAATGACCAGTGACATGCTGAAAGATAAAACCTTTATGCAGAGTCAGGCTCAGACATTAGGCGAAAGAGTTCCTTTTTTTGGAACCGGTAAGAATCGGCTGAATCAACAACAAGCACGAGAAAATTTAGTCAGAACATTTAGCGATGGTCTGGGTGGCATTTCTGATAAACAGCTTTATGAATCTGCGACTAAAGGGCAACAAAAATTCATTGAGGCAGCAGGAAAGCGATATAACCGCATAATTGACGCTATGGGGGATACCCCTGTCGATCTCTCAAACACGGTAAAAGCTATCGACAATCAGATTGCCGTGTTAAGCCGCCCGGGCAAATCTCAGGATAGAGCCGCGGTAAAAGTCTTGCAGCAATTTAAAGACGATATCACCAGCGGACCAAATGACCTGCGTCTGGCGAGGGAAAACAGAACCGATCTTCGAAAGCGATTTATGGCGTCATCTGACACTGTTGATAAAGATACGCTCCAGAAAGCCAGCGATATTATTTACAAGGCATATACGGCGGATATGAAAAAAGCCGTAGCCAAAAATCTTGGAGCAGACGAAGCCATTAATATGGCAAGGGTTGATCGCTCATGGTCTAAATTCAATGACATGATGGGAAGAACGCGCGTTCAAAAGGCAATAGCCAGCGGCAAGGCCACGCCTGAGGATGTAACAAAACTCGTTTTTAGCCAAAGCCCATCAGAACGTTCTCAGCTTTACAGGCTTCTGGATGACAATGGTAGGCAAAACGCACGAGCAGCCATAGTTCAGAATGCTGTAGATAAGGCGACTGATCCGTCTGGAAATATCAGTGTTGAGAAGTTTATTAATGCGTTACACCGGAACAGGAAGCAATCAGCAACTTTCTTTAAAGGCGTACATGGAAAGGAATTGGACGGCGTTATTAAATACCTCAACGATACAAGACACGCGGCAAAAGCGAACGTTCAAAACTTAAATGGTCAGCAGCTTTATGGATTGTTAGTTGGTGGTGGCATCATAAACGCAGCAGTATTAGCGGGGATGCTAAAAACGGCTGCGTTTGTTGTTCCTGCTGCTGGTGCCGTAGGCGGAGCAGCGAAGGCATACGAAAGCCCTGTTATACGAAATGCCTTGTTACGTCTGGCAAATACGCCAAAAGGTAGCACAGCATATGACAGAGCGATCAGTACGGTCACACAATCACTGACCACAGCAGCACAAGCATCGCAAAAGGAAGCTCAATAACAGATGACCATGGATGGTTGGTTATAATAGTAATTAGTATTTTTTCAAATAGTTATGAACATTAACACTTGCCTTTAACATTGCCGACAAATGAGCCTGTAAATGAGCCTATATCAGATCGACTAATTGTTCGTGTATGGATCACTTTTCCGTCATTTGAGATTGCCCATGTGACAAGCGTCAGTTGACCATCTCGATAGCTTCTTCCCATCATGGCATTCGGAGATAGCGGGTAATAATCAATACCTCCACCTATACCATCTTTTGCCAAGATAAGATCCGCCTTCTCTTTACTTATTACCAAATGAAATGTATCTGGTATAGATGATAACTTATAGTTATACCCATCTGAACTTGAGGCTTCTTGTCCTTTCAGATCACCAATAATCCAGCATTCAGCGTTCGCTCCAAAAGAAGCAAATAATAAACCGGAGACAACCAATCGCTTCAATTGATTCACACCAACCCTCCCTTTAGCGTTGTTTAGAATGGCAATCATCATATATCCAAGACATGGCATTTGGTACATAGCTTGGGTCGGGATTTCAAATCCGATCCCCGTTGATGGGTCGTTACAGTACGCGCATATCCGCTTTATGTGAAACAGGAAGATTTTTCTGATATCACTGCCACAGCAAAACACCAATTTCGAGACAAGTACGCGCGCGAGGGGTATCAGTTGCAAAAAATTTTGCAACTACGTCCGACCAGTACGCACACGATGGCGGGGGATACCATGAAACTGTTCTCTACACGAGACAGAGTGGTGGTGATGTGTTGATTATCGGCGTATATGCGCACAGGACGCGCTATGACGATGTTTTATGCGGGTACACCAATCACATGTATCTGATGTGATAAATCGTGTTACATGACATCTCATGTTGTGCTGGTGGTTATCACGACGTTCTGAATCTGGCCTTTGCCTGATATTTTGCGACAAGTACGCGCGCGTA
Source organism: Escherichia sp. E2586 (assembly GCF_005781105.1). NCBI lineage: Bacteria > Pseudomonadati > Pseudomonadota > Gammaproteobacteria > Enterobacterales > Enterobacteriaceae > Escherichia > Escherichia sp. E2586. The sequence goes on along the minus strand of NZ_VATN01000001.1, from coordinate 106,869 downwards.
GCATCGAAATTATCGGATGACGTATGCTGCTGGCAATATGAAGACCGATAGTATTAACCGAAAAGCGATTAAGGAGTGCCAACTTTTCAGTAGAGAAACTAGCCAGCATAGGAAAATGTAGAAATTACCCAATTAATAGGTAAAAGTTATTGACACAGCCTGTAGTGGATAACGATATGAATAAAAACCACATATAGTGGTTTTTCGTGAGTGATGATAGTACCTATGTTAGTTTCCTAAGTAACTGTGCATTGACATGTGGATAACTTCGGATAGAGTTACACTCAACTGAGCCCGGCCCCCTGGCTTTATCTTGTCTTAGATGAGAAATTGTTATGGCCGGGCCTTCTTGTATCTGGAGGTAGGAAACCTTTTGTATGGCTGTTCCGGTTAAGGTTCATAAAGAATATGATGAACTTGTCGATTTATTGCTGTCTCGGGGTATGGATGTGCCAGATCGCGAACATGCTATCAAGAAAATCTCACAAGTAGGCTACTACCGATTATCAGGCTTTTGGTACCCCTGCCGAATCCCCCATATAACAACAGACAATATTAGAACCAGACTCGATCAGGTTCGTCCAGGTACTAATTTTCGCGCAGTATATGACCTCTATTTATTCGATAAAAATCTGCGTTTGCAGATGATGAATGCGTTAGAACGCATTGAGGTTTATGTTCGGTCAGTTATTGCTCATGAGCTTGGTAAGATATCTCCTTTAGCATATCTTGATGACTCGCTAATAAATCCAAAACACTTTAGACCACGTTCCCATGGTCGCCCAAGCGCCAGAGAAGAATGGATAAATAAACATAATGCCGAGATTGCTAAAAGTCGCGAAGACTTTATCAAATGGCATGAAAACAAGTACGAAGGTCTTCCTTTCTGGGTGGTTATTGAAGTGTGGGACTTCGGCTTAATGTCAAAGTATTATGCGATGCTAAAAGACAGCTATCGCAACAGGATACTATCTAGGCTAGGGATAGCGGCAGGCAATGGAGCTATCTTCCAAAACTGGCTTAGCGCAATGAATGTGCTAAGGAATCGGTGCGCTCACCATTCACGCATCTGGAACAAGGTCAACGAACCAAGATTAATGCCTTTGCCAAATGAGCCGTACTTTGAACAATTAAATATGAATGATGATGCGTACGAAAGAATGTACGGAATGATCGCTGTGTTATGGTTTTTAGTGAAAAAAATTGGACCGGGATCTGACTGGATAAAAAAAGTTGCCAACCTTGTAGATAACAAGCCTAACTTACCAGGATGTAACCTGACAGCCATGGGATTACCTGATAATAACGGTTTCCCAAGGCATTTATTTGATATTGAATAAATTATAGCGATGGCGCTGAATGTAGCGCCACTGATAACTTTTCAGCATTGCTTCCCTGACGCTTCCACGCGCTGTAAATATCTTTATCCCATGCCTTACCAGCTTTTGTTTGATAGCCTGCTTCATTGATCCGTTCAGCTATCACGCGCCCATTATCAAATCCCTGTCGGATGGTATCGGCAATGATCTTTATAACTGCCGTTTCGTTATATGGCTTTGGTGGGATGTTCGGCTTTCCGGCAATAAGCGACGCAGCGGCTTTTTCCATGCGCTCCACCAGCCCAAGCATTCGTGAATCAATAGACTTTTCCGGCTGTCCCAGCTTCATGCGAATCGCATCAACAAGCCAGGAGGTTTTATCCCCTCCAGAAGCGAGAACAGACCGATTAAACTCATCCTGCAATTCAGATGGGATGCGGAACGCGACCAGATTAGATTTGCTCATTGCAAAGACCATATCAGTGAGTAATATCCATACAGTATACCACTGTATAACACTGTTATACGCTCAAATATCAGCCAGAAAATAACGGACCAATCACAAAGCTATCGCTGTGTTGTTGGTTCAGAGCTGGGCTGTGTTGGTTCAAAATGAGTTGATGTTGGTTCAATATTTCAGAAAAAACACAATAAAAACAACGATCTTTACAAATTGAACCAACTGAACCAACTGAACCAACACCTTTTTGCTTATCTATATAATCTGAGAGGCAGAAATGATAAGGGACAGGAAAGCTGAAGAGCTGGAGTCAAAAGGGCTATACCGGAGAGCTGCCGCACGATGGGCAGAAGTCATGATGCTGGCAGATGGCGATAAAGAACGTGAACATGCAGCAAACAGACGCTCTGAATGTATCCGTAAGGCGGCACGCCCACCAGCAACTACAGACAGATTCGGAGATTTAAGACAGGCAGTTAAGCGGACTCATTCGGTTCTTGGTATGGATGAGGAAGCGAGAGGGTACTTCAGGCGTTATCGCGATAGAGATTGCCAGAGACAGTAATGCTCTCTCTGTTTTGGCAAATTACCCCTCACTTTGAAGGGATCGGAGCTATAAAAATGGTTTTAGGTACATTCCTCAAATTGAGGATTGTGGAAAAACCAATGGGTTAGGCTTTTCCCCCAATGGGGGTTTTCGAAAGAATCAATGGGTTAGGTCATCGTGCAAATTTGCACTCTGCCAGCCAACGCAATTTTTCGTTGGCGGAAATATCAGGTATTTACTGAACGAACGGTCTGCCCGTCTGTTCAGTTACCAGTTTCACATGGCTGTTTTATGTGAGGCCGGAAGGTTTTTCGGACATCACTATTGGGTACAGCAATTTCGCAAGCAATACGCACGCGTAACAAATATGCCTAGCATCTTAGCTATGTGCTGACAAATTTGCGATACTTCCCATCCTGTATTGTGTTTGTCACCAGTGCCTTAGAGTTTCATAATTCATAACTGCTATGGCGATCTCCAGCTTAGTCGTTTCAAGTATTTCTTCACATAAGACCAGATCATGAATGATGTTTTTGAGTAGCTCCTTATCGATTGCTCCATCAGCCACCCAAACTGCGATGTTTTCCATTTCTCGCACAAAAAGTTGTACACAATGGCCAAAGCCATTTATCTCAAGAAAGTATGTTGAAAGGGCGATGCTTGATCTTTTATTTCCGTCACTAAAAGCATGGAATTTATTGATTGCAAAGAACAAGTGACTTAGTTTGTCTACAAATCCTGGGTAATACCAATCGTTTTGGATATGCTCAAGGGCACTCGCCAGTACCCCTTGGTCTCTGATTCCGTGTAAGCCGCCCGTTTTCTCAATGATCCAATCATGAACTCTAATGGCGTGTTCAATATCAAAATAATTGAATTGTATATCGTCCATTTATACCCCTATCGGTCTTTTAGTCTTTTGAACACTTCTAGGGTTTCTGGGTCGTTCAGGCGCTCTTCAAGTGATTTACTTTTCTCACCCAAGAAACGTTCAAAGTCCCCTTCAGGTACAGCTCTTACGTAAGCTTCAAGTTTTTCATGCAGCGCATCTCTGAAACAGAGATCCCTACTTGCCATTTTGGTTCTGGCATCTAGCATCATAGGCTTAAACAATGGATGAGATTCAAATTGTTTAAAAATAGCTTCTGCTTCCTGTTGTGTCAGTTTTCTGCCTAAACGAGAGAATTCTTGTTTTAATTCATGTGCAATACCTGATTCGAAACCTGCAATAAGAGTTAGAACTTCGGAGTACATTGTGTCCCGGATTTTCTCTTTTTGAGCAAGATTCAATACCTTGCGGTACTCGGCCGCGTCTTCGTGGAAAATACTTTGATACACAAGGTTGGTAAACCTTGCATACTTCCAATTATTCCCTTCGACGCATTCATCTAAGGCATCAGTGAATTGCTTGCGATAGCTTTCTTCTTGAAAAGAAGCCAATAGGTAATTCTCATCACGTTGGTTGATGTACTTGGTATGTCCACCAGCCCTTTCGGCTAAAGTATCAATGACAATATCAAGCAGGCGCGTACGTATAATCTTGGCTTGCTCACTTTCGACCAGTAGCATGGCGAAGTTCAGGACAGCTCGGTAATTAAACACTCCAATAGTAGGAGCCTTGTTACCCTCATTGATGAAGGAGACATGCTCTAACCCTTTGAATTCTTTTAGCTCTCTCCCTTTTATAAGTCGATAACCATTGCTCTTGAGTTCATTGCTATGATTGGCGATATACCGTTCCACAGTGGCATCGCTTATACCAAAAATTTCCATAAGTTGACTTTTTGTAAAAAGTCGTTCTCCATTGAACTCAACTCCACCAAGAGCAAGATGTTTTTCAGCTTGTCGGAGTGCATAGGAGTTGTTCAGAATATTTTGTCTGTCATGAGCGGAGGTTGTTAAATCTTTAGCCATGTTAACACCTATAAAGACGCAATAATGCGTATACGATAACATTGTTAATGCCAGCATGGGTAAGTGAACTTTTAGTCTAATTAATGCTGGTTTGGGAGGCGGTCTAAAAACCGAATCCGGTACTATAACTATCTGCATACCGACAATTTCTTACTGAGCAAACAGTGCTCGATAAATGCTCAATGATTGATAGCACCAGAAAAAACCGTGTACATAAGGGTGTACATAATCAAAAATCGCATTAGGAAGAAACCAGCCATAATGCGGCATTGAAGCCAATACTCTACAAACAGATTCAACATCGAGTAAGCGACATATCTCCGTAGGCCGTTGTTAATTACAGCGGCGCTACGCATATAGTTTCGTCCTCATATTTATTTACTCCATACTTTTTCTAATGCATTTTACTTATCACAAAATCAGAAAAATGCATTCTCACTACAGAAAATAGCAATTTCACATAACTACAAATTATCAATCCATTCTCTCCTTAAAAAATCTCAATCGTGACAATGCACACAAATCGCTACCCTGCCAGGCAGATTTTTAGGGAGAAAACCATGCTGTTACACATTTTGTATTTGGTTGGCATTACTGCCGAAGCCATGACAGGGGCGCTGGCGGCCGGACGGCGGCGCATGGATACATTTGGCGTAATTATCATTGCGACCGCCACCGCAATTGGCGGAGGGTCAGTGCGCGATATTCTGCTGGGCCACTATCCGCTTGGCTGGGTCAAACACCCGGAGTATGTGATTATCGTCGCCACCGCCGCCGTGTTCACCACTATCGTTGCTCCCGTGATGCCTTACCTGCGTAAAGTCTTTCTAGTGCTCGATGCACTCGGACTGGTGGTTTTTTCTATCATTGGCGCACAGGTTGCACTGGATATGGGGCACGGCCCAATTATTGCCGTTGTCGCGGCAGTAACCACCGGCGTGTTTGGCGGCGTTTTACGCGATATGTTCTGTAAACGCATCCCACTGGTCTTTCAGAAAGAGCTGTACGCCGGGGTTTCCTTTGCTTCCGCCGTGCTGTATATCGCGCTGCAACACTATGTTTCCAACCATGATGTGGTGATTATTTCCACCCTGGTATTCGGCTTTTTCGCTCGCTTGCTGGCGCTGCGTCTTAAACTGGGATTACCGGTTTTTTATTACAGCCACGAAGGTCACTAAGGCACAAAACCTGTGATCTGCTGGGCAGCCAGCCAGTTGCCCAGCATCTTGATTTGCGCATTATCCTTCCATTCCATAACCTGACTTGCACGACGCAGCCCTGTCCCCGGTAGTTGCTGCCAATACTGTTCGCTTCTCTGCAAAAGTTGCGCCCAGGAGCTGAAGTCGTTGGCATTAAGCGCCGTTTGGGTTAACGGTATTCCCATTGCCATCACCCAGCGAGTAAAAGGCTGCTGACGTGCCAGGTTAAACTGATGCCATAACTGCTCACCTTTACTCTTCGCGATCCCCGGCGTGTGCTGCAATTGCTCTGGCGTTAATGAAAGCCAGGAAAAAATATGCTCAAAGCGATGCGTCTGATGTAGCGAGCGCCAGCCAGATACACCGATGCCCTCCAGCCCCAAAACCTGTTTTGATCCCAGCCAAACTAATCGCGATATGAATTGTTCCTGACAAACATCAGAAGCAAAGTAGCAGGTCAACGCGTTAAAACGGTTTTCTGGCGGCGTCGGTTTTGTGCGTTCAGCACCGCGCCAGACCACTTCATCAATGCGTGGAATACCCTGACCGGCAAGACTCACAAGGATTTGATCGCCAGGTGCAATGTCCCACTCCTGCCAACGTCTGACGGAACCAATGTTCACCCGCTGGACTTTTTTATCATCCAGCATGACAGGCGCGAGTGACGCCACCACCGAGATTTTTCCGCTCTTACCGACAGCAAACTGTATCGCGTTTACTTCAGTAACCTGGGCCACAGGCTGATATTTCCACGCTATCAGCCAGTCCGCCTGGCCCGGTAGCCAATGACGGGATTCGGCTTCCTTAGCCGCTCGCACCACCACGCCATCGGTGACGAAGGGCAATTTCGCTTTCCACCACTCATTACGTGCTCGCTCAACCTCGTCTGCGCTTTTCACCGCAAGGGTATACTTCTGCGTCAAAGTAAAGCCCGCAGTAGCAAGCTGCTGTAATCGCTCGGCCATCAACTGTGGTCCATCCGGCCACGCCCAGATAAACACGCCCAGTGAATGCAGCGTGTCGCTATTGTCCTGGCGCATCAAAATGCCAGCGACCTTTGAACGGGCATTCATTCCTCCCATTTGTTGTTGGATATGCCCCTCTCGCTGGAGAAATATCTCACCCTGCAGGGTGCTGTTGGCCAAAGCTCCGCTAACAGATTGCGGTACAGAAGGAATCAAGCGTATTTTCTGCGTCCAGTCCTCACCTTTAAGCCCATTGCCACGACTGATCGCTTTAATCAGTTTTCCATCACGGTAGACCAGTGTTACCGCAACGCCATCAACTTTTGGCTGTACCCAAAGATCGCTGTGCTCATGCATCCACAGACGTAGCGCATTTTTATCCGCTAACTTACGTACCCCCGTATGCGCAACCGGATGGATAACCGTGCCACTCAACGGCGGCGGCATAGCGTCACCCGTTGTCTCTTCGCCAAAACAGCGTTGCCACTGTGCAAGGCGGGCGCTTAACTGATCGTAAACCCCATCTTCCACGTCACTTTTCCCTTTTTTCCAGTAATCATCGTCCCACTGTTTTACTTGCTGTTGTAGGCGGGAGATTTCTTCATGCGCTCTGGCTGGCGACCAGGCCGGGCAGACCGCCTTCGCTGATGATTGCCAGCATAAAATACTCATTAACACTGCAATCCATACTTTCATCGTCACCTCCGCTGTAGTCAGGCGGCCAGATATACAACGAGATGAACGCAAAACCGAGGGACAAAAATAAAGTGTGAGATGACGCTTCCAGAGAATCGTCTTTGTTGCAGTAAATGACCGGGAATTGCGGAAACAGGTACGCAAAACGCAACAACTTTGCGCAAAAAGTGTGAGCAAGGGCTACGTCACATGGCCGCGCCGTGTATAATAAGCCCGTATGTAGGCTTTATTTCGCTTAATCACATACGAAAGATACTCATGGCTCAAGGCACGCTTTATATTGTTTCTGCCCCCAGTGGCGCGGGTAAATCCAGCCTGATTCAGGCTTTATTAAAAACCCAACCGTTGTACGACACTCAGGTTTCTGTTTCACACACCACGCGCGCACCGCGTCCGGGTGAAGTCCATGGTGAACACTACTTCTTTGTTAATCATGATGAATTTAAAGAGATGATTAGCAGAGATGCATTCCTTGAGCACGCGGAAGTGTTCGGTAATTACTATGGCACTTCACGCGAAGCCATTGAGCAAGTACTGGCGAGCGGCGTGGATGTTTTTCTGGATATTGACTGGCAGGGCGCACAGCAAATTCGCCAGAAAATGCCGCATGCGCGGAGTATCTTTATTCTACCGCCGTCAAAAATTGAGTTAGACCGCCGTTTACGGGGTCGAGGTCAGGACAGCGAAGAGGTCATTGCAAAGCGAATGGCGCAAGCAGTTGCAGAAATGAGCCATTACGCCGAATATGATTATTTAATAGTGAATGATGATTTCGACACCGCTCTGGGTGATCTAAAGACTATCATTCGCGCCGAACGCTTGCGCATGAGCCGCCAAAAGCAGCGTCATGACGCTTTAATCAGCAAATTGTTGGCAGACTGAACCTTCTTTCAGTATCATGCCCAGTCATTTCTTCACCTGTGGAGCTTTTTAAGTATGGCACGCGTAACTGTTCAGGACGCTGTAGAGAAAATTGGTAACCGTTTTGACTTGGTACTGGTCGCCGCGCGTCGCGCTCGTCAGATGCAGGTAGGCGGAAAGGATCCGCTGGTACCGGAAGAAAACGATAAAACCACAGTAATCGCGTTGCGCGAAATCGAAGAAGGTCTGATCAACAACCAGATCCTCGACGTGCGCGAACGCCAGGAACAGCAAGAGCAGGAAGCCGCTGAATTACAAGCCGTTACCGCTATTGCTGAAGGTCGTCGTTAATCACAAAGCGGGTCGCCCTTGTATCTGTTTGAAAGCCTGAATCAACTGATTCAAAACTACCTGCCGGAAGACCAAATCAAACGTCTGCGGCAGGCGTATCTCGTTGCACGTGATGCTCACGAGGGGCAAACACGTTCAAGCGGTGAACCCTATATCACGCACCCGGTAGCGGTTGCCTGCATTCTGGCCGAGATGAAACTCGACTATGAAACGCTAATGGCAGCGCTGCTGCATGACGTGATTGAAGATACTCCCGCCACCTACCAGGACATGGAACAGCTTTTTGGTAAAAGCGTCGCCGAACTGGTAGAGGGAGTATCAAAGCTTGATAAGCTCAAGTTCCGCGATAAGAAAGAGGCTCAAGCCGAAAACTTTCGCAAGATGATTATGGCGATGGTGCAGGATATCCGCGTCATTCTCATCAAACTCGCAGACCGTACCCACAACATGCGCACGCTGGGCTCACTACGCCCGGACAAACGTCGCCGCATCGCCCGTGAAACTCTCGAAATCTACAGCCCGCTAGCGCACCGTTTAGGTATCCACCACATTAAAACCGAACTCGAAGAGCTGGGTTTTGAGGCGCTGTATCCCAACCGTTATCGCGTAATCAAAGAAGTGGTGAAAGCCGCGCGCGGCAACCGTAAAGAGATGATCCAAAAAATCCTCTCGGAAATCGAAGGGCGTTTGCAGGAAGCGGGAATACCGTGCCGCGTCAGTGGTCGCGAAAAGCATCTTTATTCGATCTACTGCAAAATGGTGCTCAAAGAGCAGCGTTTTCACTCGATCATGGACATCTACGCCTTCCGCGTGATCGTCAATGATTCCGACACCTGTTATCGCGTGCTCGGCCAGATGCACAGCCTGTACAAGCCGCGTCCGGGTCGTGTGAAAGACTATATCGCCATTCCCAAAGCGAACGGCTATCAGTCTTTGCACACCTCGATGATTGGCCCGCACGGTGTGCCGGTTGAGGTCCAGATCCGCACCGAAGATATGGATCAGATGGCGGAAATGGGTGTTGCCGCGCACTGGGCTTATAAAGAGCACGGCGAAACCAGCACGACTGCACAAATCCGCGCCCAGCGCTGGATGCAAAGCCTGCTGGAGCTGCAACAGAGCGCCGGTAGCTCGTTTGAATTTATCGAGAGCGTTAAATCCGATCTCTTCCCGGATGAGATTTACGTTTTCACACCGGAAGGGCGCATTGTCGAACTGCCTGCCGGTGCAACGCCCGTCGACTTCGCTTATGCGGTGCATACCGATATCGGTCATGCCTGCGTGGGCGCGCGCGTCGACCGTCAGCCTTACCCGCTGTCGCAGCCGCTCTCCAGCGGCCAGACCGTTGAAATCATTACCGCACCTGGCGCTCGCCCGAATGCCGCATGGCTGAATTTTGTCGTCAGCTCGAAAGCGCGCGCCAAAATTCGTCAGTTGCTGAAAAACCTCAAGCGTGATGATTCTGTAAGCCTGGGCCGCCGCCTGCTCAACCATGCGTTGGGTGGTAGCCGTAAGCTCAATGAAATCCCGCAGGAAAATATTCAGCGTGAACTGGACCGCATGAAGCTGGCTACGCTTGACGATCTGCTGGCGGAAATTGGTCTTGGCAACGCGATGAGCGTGGTGGTCGCGAAGAATCTGCAACATGGGGACGCTTCCATTCCACCGGCGACCCAAAGTCACGGACATCTGCCAATTAAAGGTGCCGATGGTGTGCTGATCACCTTTGCGAAATGCTGCCGCCCAATTCCTGGCGACCCGATTATCGCTCACGTCAGCCCCGGTAAAGGTCTGGTGATCCACCATGAATCCTGTCGTAACATCCGTGGCTACCAGAAAGAGCCAGAGAAATTTATGGCTGTGGAATGGGATAAAGAGACGGCGCAAGAGTTCATCACCGAAATCAAGGTGGAGATGTTCAATCATCAGGGCGCATTAGCTAACCTGACGGCAGCGATCAATACGACCAACTCCAATATTCAAAGTTTGAATACAGAAGAAAAGGATGGTCGCGTCTACAGCGCCTTTATTCGTCTGACCGCCCGTGACCGTGTGCATCTGGCGAATATCATGCGCAAAATCCGCGTGATGCCAGACGTGATTAAAGTCACCCGAAACCGAAATTAATGTTTTATGAACCCAACACGTTATGCACGTATCTGCGAAGTGCTCGCCAGGCGGCAGCCTGATCTGACCGTCTGCATGGAGCAGGTCCACAAACCCCATAACGTTTCTGCGATTATTCGTACTGCAGATGCCGTTGGCGTACATGAAGTTCACGCCGTCTGGCCTGGCAGCCGGATGCGCACTATGGCTTCGGCTGCGGCTGGCAGCAACAGTTGGGTACAGGTGAAAACGCACCGTACCATTGGCGATGCTGTCGCCCATCTGAAAGGCCAGGGCATGCAGATTCTGGCAACCCATCTTTCTGATAACGCTGTCGATTTCCGCGAAATTGATTACACCCGCCCGACCTGTATTTTGATGGGTCAGGAGAAAACGGGCATCACTCAGGAAGCACTAGCCCTGGCGGATCAGGACATCATCATTCCGATGATCGGCATGGTGCAGTCGCTGAATGTTTCCGTTGCCTCAGCCCTCATTCTTTACGAAGCCCAGCGCCAGCGGCAAAACGCAGGCATGTATCTGCGTGAAAACAGTATGTTGCCGGAAGCAGAGCAACAACGCCTGTTGTTTGAAGGCGGCTATCCGGTGCTGGCGAAAGTCGCGAAACGCAAAGGTCTGCCCTACCCTCATGTCAATCAGCAAGGCGAGATTGAAGCTGATGCCGACTGGTGGGCCACTATGCAGGCCGCAGGGTAAGCACCATGAAAGGTCGCCTGTTAGATGCTGTCCCACTCAGTTCCCTAACGGGCGTTGGTGCAGCGCAAAGTAACAAGCTGGCGAAAATCAATCTGCATACCGTGCAGGATTTACTCTTACACCTTCCCCTGCGCTACGAAGATCGCACCCATCTCTACCCCATCGGTGAGCTACTGCCGGGCGTTTATGCCACGGTGGAAGGCGAAGTGCTGAACTGCAATATCTCCTTCGGCGGTCGGCGAATGATGACCTGCCAGATTAGCGACGGTTCCGGCATTCTCACCATGCGCTTTTTCAACTTCAACGCAGCAATGAAAAATAGCCTGGCGACGGGCCGCCGCGTGCTGGCCTATGGCGAAGCAAAGCGCGGCAAATATGGTGCGGAGATGATCCACCCGGAATACCGCGTGCAGGGCGATCTCAGTACGCCAGAGTTGCAGGAAACGCTCACGCCGGTTTACCCAACCACCGAAGGCGTAAAGCAGGCGACGCTTCGAAAACTGACCGATCAGGCGTTGGATCTGCTCGACACCTGCGCCATTGAAGAACTCCTGCCGCCGGAACTGTCACAAGGAATGATGACGTTACCGGAAGCGTTGCGCACTCTGCATCGCCCACCGCCAACGCTGCAACTTAGCGATCTGGAAACCGGGCAGCATCCGGCGAAACGTCGTCTGATTCTGGAAGAACTGCTGGCGCACAACCTTAGCATGCTGGCGTTACGCGCCGGAGCGCAACGTTTCCATGCCCAGCCGCTTAGCGCCAGTGACGCGCTGAAAAATAAACTCCTCGCCGCCTTACCGTTCAAGCCAACGGGCGCACAGGCACGCGTAGTGGCGGAGATTGAGCGCGATATGGCGCTCGATGTACCGATGATGCGCCTGGTACAGGGCGATGTAGGCTCCGGTAAAACGCTGGTTGCCGCCCTCGCCGCGCTGCGTGCGATTGCTCACGGTAAACAGGTGGCATTGATGGCGCCAACCGAGTTACTTGCCGAGCAGCACGCCAATAACTTCCGCAACTGGTTTGAACCGCTCGGTATCGAAGTGGGCTGGCTCGCCGGTAAGCAGAAAGGTAAAGCGCGACTGGCTCAGCAAGAAGCCATCGCCAGCGGTCAGGTGCAGATGATTGTTGGCACTCATGCCATTTTCCAGGAACAGGTGCAGTTTAACGGCCTGGCGCTGGTGATTATCGACGAACAACATCGCTTTGGCGTGCATCAGCGTCTGGCATTGTGGGAGAAAGGCCAGCAACAGGGCTTCCATCCACATCAGTTGATCATGACCGCCACGCCGATCCCCCGCACGCTGGCAATGACCGCGTATGCCGATCTCGACACCTCGGTCATTGATGAACTGCCGCCAGGACGTACCCCAGTGACGACAGTGGCAATTCCTGATACGCGCCGTAACGATATTATCGACCGCGTGCGCCACGCCTGCATAACGGAAGGCCGTCAGGCGTACTGGGTTTGTACGTTGATTGAAGAATCGGAATTACTGGAAGCGCAGGCGGCGGAAGCCACGTGGGAAGAGTTGAAACTGGCGCTACCAGAGTTGAATGTCGGTCTGGTGCACGGGCGGATGAAACCTGCCGAGAAACAGGCGGTGATGGCATCGTTTAAACAAGGTGAGCTACACCTGCTGGTTGCCACCACTGTTATTGAAGTCGGCGTTGATGTGCCTAACGCCAGTCTGATGATTATCGAAAACCCGGAGCGTCTGGGTCTGGCGCAGTTACACCAGCTTCGCGGGCGTGTAGGTCGTGGCGCGGTGGCTTCTCACTGTGTCCTGCTCTACAAAACACCGCTCTCCAAAACGGCGCAAATCCGCCTGCAAGTGCTGCGTGACAGTAACGACGGTTTTGTGATTGCGCAGAAAGATTTGGAGATACGCGGACCGGGTGAACTGTTAGGCACACGTCAGACGGGTAATGCCGAATTTAAAGTGGCAGATTTACTGCGCGACCAGGCGATGATCCCGGAAGTTCAGCGCCTGGCGCGACATATTCACGAACGTTACCCACAGCAGGCAAGAGCCCTGATAGAACGCTGGATGCCAGAGACTGAACGTTACTCGAATGCGTAAAAGGCGGCGGTGAGAAGACCGCCGTTTCAGGTTGATCTATCTTCCTGCCGGATGCGGCGTGAACGCCTTATCTGCCCTACAAAAACCTACAAATTCAATAAATTGCGAATCAATACGCAGGCTTGATAAGCGAAGCGTATCAGGCATTTGTCTTTGTTGCGGCGGCACTTCTACCGCCGCTTCATCGATTAACCCGCAAAAATCGGCAACATTAAATACAGCTTAATCACCAGGGCGTTAACGATATCGATAAAGAACGCACCGACCATCGGCACCACCAGGAAGGCCATATGTGAAGGGCCAAAGCGTTCAGTAATCGCCTGCATGTTGGCGATTGCCGTTGGTGTCGCGCCAAGACCAAAGCCACAGTGACCCGCAGCCAGCACCGCCGCATCGTAGTTTTTGCCCATCATGCGCCAGGTGACGAAGATGGCATACAACGCCATGAAGATGGTCTGTACCACCAGAATCGCCAGCATCGGCAGCGCCAGCGAAGCCAGTTCCCACAGCTTCAGGCCCATCAGAGCCATCGCCAGGAACAACGACAGGCTAACGTTACCCAGCACCGATACCGCACGTTCAAAGACGCGATAAAAGCCCATCATTGACAGACCGTTGCTCAGAATCACGCCTACAAACAGCACACAAACGAAGGTTGGTAATTCAAAAGCAGTGCCAGCCAAAAGTTGCGCAACGATTTTCCCTACCGTCAGACAGATAGCAATCAGCGCAATAGTTTCAATCAGCACCAGCGAGGTGATCATGCGCCCCACATCAGGCTTTTCGAACGCGGTCGGTACTTCCTGGTCATCCGGAATACCGTCCGGCGTGGTGGAGTGTTTCACCAGATAACGCGCCACTGGGCCACCAATCAGACCGCCCAACACCAGACCGAACGTCGCACAGGCCATCGCTACTTCCGTCGCGTTGGTGAAGCCATAACGTTCAATAAACAATTTACTCCACGCCGCGCCAGTCCCATGACCGCCAGAAAGCGTAATAGACCCTGCTAACAGCCCCATCAGCGGATCAAGACCTAACAGACTGGCCATACCAATACCGATGGCGTTTTGCATCACCAACAGACCAACAACCACAATCAGGAAAATCCCCACCACACGGCCACCGGCACGTAAGCTGGCAATGTTGGCGTTCAAGCCGATGGTGGCAAAGAAAGCCAGCATCAACGGATCGCGCAGGGACATATCAAAGTTGACTTCCCAGCCCATACTTTTTTTCAGCACCAACAGCGCCAGCGCCACCAGCAGCCCTCCAGCAACCGGTTCAGGTATGGTGTATTTCTTCAAAAAGGAGACGGAATGGACCAACTTTCGCCCGAGCAGCAACGTTAGCGTTGCGGCAACAAGCGTTGCTAAAGTATCGAGATGAAACATAGTTACTCCTTTGTGTCCGCACCACTCTTTCATACTCGTCATACATCATCGCGCATTTGCAGTAAGGCGAAATATGACGAGTATCGAGTCATGCTTTCCTGGTTCGAATTCTCAGCTGAAAATAGAAAAATGGCATGGATTTTAAGCAGAAAACAACCAAAAGTTATATAAAAAAGTGCATTTATCGCATTTAAATATTTAGAAGAATGGCTGGCAAACGTTTGCTTTTGCCTTTCGGTCAGCTAAAATGCCCGCTTTGCTACCACGGGATTGTTTTCGATGTCTGTTTCCACCCTCGAGTCAGAAAATGCGCAACCGGTTGCGCAGACTCAAAACAGCGAACTGATTTATCGTCTTGAAGATCGTCCACCGCTTGCTCAAACTCTGTTTGCCGCCTGTCAGCACCTGCTGGCGATGTTTGTCGCGGTGATCACCCCTGCGCTTCTCATCTGCCAGGCACTAGGTTTACCGGCACAGGACACACAACACATTATTAGTATGTCGCTGTTTGCCTCCGGTGTGGCATCGATTATTCAGATTAAAGCCTGGGGGCCGGTAGGTTCCGGGTTGTTGTCGATTCAGGGGACCAGTTTCAACTTCGTTGCCCCGCTGATTATGGGCGGCACGGCGCTGAAGACCGGTGGTGCTGATGTTCCCACCATGATGGCGGCACTGTTTGGTACCCTGATGTTGGCAAGTTGCACGGAGATGGTGATCTCCCGCGTACTGCATCTGGCGCGCCGCATTATTACGCCGCTGGTTTCTGGCGTCGTGGTGATGATTATCGGCCTGTCGCTAATTCAGGTTGGGTTAACGTCCATTGGTGGCGGCTATGCGGCGATGAGCGATAACACCTTTGGCGCACCGAAAAACCTGCTGCTGGCGGGCGTGGTCTTAGCCTTAATCATCCTGCTTAACCGCCAACGTAACCCTTACTTACGCGTGGCCTCGCTGGTGATTGCGATGGCGGCCGGATATGCGCTGGCGTGGTTTATGGGTATGTTGCCAGAAAGCAACGAACCGATGACGCAAGAACTGATTATGGTACCAACGCCGCTCTATTACGGTCTTGGTATTGAATGGAGCCTACTGCTGCCGCTGATGCTGGTCTTTATGATCACATCGCTGGAAACCATTGGCGATATCACCGCGACCTCTGACGTTTCCGAACAGCCGGTTTCCGGCCCGCTGTACATGAAACGTCTGAAAGGCGGCGTGCTGGCAAACGGCCTGAACTCGTTTGTCTCGGCAGTATTTAACACCTTCCCGAACTCCTGCTTCGGACAGAACAACGGTGTAATTCAGTTAACGGGTGTTGCCAGCCGTTATGTCGGTTTTGTGGTGGCGCTGATGTTGATCGTGCTGGGCCTGTTCCCGGCAGTGAGTGGTTTCGTGCAACACATCCCAGAGCCAGTTCTGGGCGGCGCTACGCTTGTGATGTTTGGCACCATCGCCGCATCCGGTGTACGCATCGTTTCCCGCGAGCCATTGAACCGTCGGGCAATTCTGATTATTGCACTGTCGCTGGCCGTCGGTCTGGGCGTTTCTCAGCAGCCGCTGATTTTGCAATTTGCCCCTGACTGGCTGAAAAACCTGCTCTCTTCAGGTATTGCCGCTGGCGGTATTACTGCCATTGTGCTGAACCTGATTTTCCCGCCGGAAAAACCGTAATTCACTTAGCGGCGGTAAGTTTCTTTACCGCCGCAGCGACTCTCTTTCACCATTCCCGCCTTGAGGAATGCGCGTAAATCGTGCATAACTCCCTTATGTGTATTTCGCGGGATGGAAGACTATGAAATTTATTGGGAAGCTGCTTCTCTACATTTTCGTCGCGCTACTCGTAGTGATAACTGGCCTCTATTTTCTTCTGCAAACCCGTTGGGGTGCGGAGCATATCAGCGCATGGATTTCCGAAAATAGCGACTACCATTTGGTCTTCGGGGCAATGGATCACCGCTTTTCCGCGCCGTCTCATATCATACTGGAGAACGTCACGTTTGGTCGTGATGGACAGCCCGCGACCCTGGTGGCAAAAAGTGTTGATATCGCATTGAGTAGTCGGCAACTGACCGAACCGCGCCATGTCGATACCATTCTGCTGGAAAACGGGACACTGAATCTCACCGACCAGACCGCCCCGCTACCGTTCAAAGCCGATCGCCTGCAACTGCGCGATATGGCATTTAATAGCCCAAATAGCGAGTGGAAATTAAGTGCTCAGCGGGTAAATGGCGGCGTCATTCCGTGGTCGCCAGAAGCCGGTAAAGTGTTGGGAACGAAAGCGCAGATTCAATTCAGTGCTGGCTCCCTGTCGCTCAATGATGTTCCTGCCACCAATGTGTTGGTTGAAGGCAGTATTGATAACGATCGCGTTACGCTGACCAATCTGGGTGCCGATATCGCGCGCGGTACATTAACCGGAAACGCGCAGCGTAACGCCGACGGTAGCTGGCAGGTGGAAAACCTGCGCATGGCGGATATCCGTCTGCAAAGCGAAAAATCGCTGACTGATTTCTTTGCGCCATTGCGCTCTGTGCCTTCGTTACAGATTGGTCGCCTGGAAGTGATAGATGCTCGCCTGCAAGGCCCGGACTGGGCGGTGACCGATCTCGATCTCAGCTTACGCAACATGACCTTCAGTAAAGATGACTGGCAGACACAGGAAGGAAAGCTGTCGATGAATGCCAGCGAGTTTATTTATGGTTCGCTGCATTTGTTTGACCCGATTATTAACGCAGAATTTTCCCCGCAGGGCGTGGCGCTGCGCCAGTTTACCAGCCGTTGGGAAGGTGGCATGGTGAGAACGTCAGGAAACTGGCAACGCGACGGGAAAACGCTGATCCTCGATGATGCGGCAATTGTCGGGCTGGAATATACCCTGCCAAAAAACTGGCAACAGTTATGGATGGAAACAACACCCGGCTGGTTAAACAGTCTGCAACTGAAGAGATTTAGCGCCAGCCGCAACCTGATCATTGATATCGACCCGGCCTTCCCGTGGCAACTCACCGCGCTCGATGGCTATGGCGCGAATCTGACACTGGTTGCCAATCACCAATGGGGCGTCTGGAGTGGCACAGCGAATCTGAATGCCGCCGCCGCGACGTTCAATCGTGTTGATGTTCGCCGTCCGTCGCTGGCACTGGCCGCCAACAGCAGCACGGTGAATATCAGCGAACTTAGCGCGTTTACCGAGAAAGGCATTCTGGAAGCCACTGCCAGTGTTTCACAAACGCCGCAGCGCCAGACTCATATCAGCCTGAACGGACGCGGTGTGCCGGTGAATATTTTGCAACCGTGGGGATGGCCTGAATTACCATTGACTGGCGACGGCAATATTCAGCTTACCGCCAGCGGCGATATTCAGGCCGATGCACCGCTAAAACCCACGGTTAACGGGCAACTCCATGCCGTGAACGTTGAAAAACAGCAAGTGACCCAAACCATGAATGCTGGCGTCGTTTCCAGTGGCGAAGTTACGTCAACGGAGCCAGTGCAGTAAAAATCAATCTCACCGGGTACGACACAGCCGTACCCGGCATTTTTTCAATAAATAACAAACAGTAGAGTATCCAATTGCCATGTTCGTTCCCGCTCATTGCACGGCGTAAACCATCCTTAAGAATACGGATATTGCTATTTTTTGTTATCAACTTACGTTTCTTTTTTCTGGGAGCGCGGTTGTGCCAAAGCGTAACTTATGGATTTGCTGAGAGTTTCTGTGAAGAGGATCATGGCAAGGCGAAACGAAGCGGAAAAAAGTGTGATGGGGGATGTGATAAGGCGAGGAAGTAGCTATAATGCGCCCCGCCTCCATGTAGCAATCGAGGCGCGGAAGATCGTCGTCTCCGGTGAGGCGGCTGGACTTCAAATCCAGTTGGGGCCGCCAGCGGTCCCGGGCAGGTTCGACTCCTGTGATCTTCCGCCAAAATGCCTCTTCTGACGTTCACCAATCCCTTGTAATACCGTTTAAAGCAGATAATTTCTTCTGTTCATGATTCAACCTGCTTTACCGAAGTTGTTCTTAATATTTATTACAGCGGAAGCGACATGTCTGATAAACGCTTAACCCACTTCCCGACAGGCGAATTTAACGAATCAACAGCAGGCAGGAGAGATCGTCCCCGGCATTGATCATGTCGATCGCTTCATTCATTCGCTGGTTTATCGTTGACGAATGCAAGGTTGACTCGGCAAGGCTCGCCACAATTTTCAGTACCGTTGCCTCATCCAGAGTTGCTTCCAGCGATGTCAGACTCAACAAATGCTTAATATAGAAATAGTCGAGAATTAAACGGTAAACCTGGCGCATGACCGTTGAGAAATCAGCATCCGGAAAATGGCAGTGGTAAATTTTGTAGGTCAGTAAATTGCGCAATACATGCGGGGCGCTAAGGATAGAATCCTGGCAAAGCTGCTGCCACTGTTTATTCAGGACAGCAAACTTATCAGCCAGAGCCTGCTTATCCGGGCTGTTTGCCACGTCTAAATACACCGCCATCTTACGATGCAAGTCAGTAATAATACGATCCCTGCTGCTCTTATTCGCGACAAGCGACCCCAATACCGTCAGCGCACGCACCTTCAATCCCACCGACTCCGTAGGCGTTGATTGACTCATCAGGCTAATACCTGCCGCCAGCTCGCTTAATAGCTCCTGATGGTACTGTTCAGCCTGCGCAAAATGGTTGTGCAGATCGAACTCAATGCGCTGCAGATAAACCATAAACTGTGCCAGCGCCATCAGGTTTTCTTCAACGTTCAACGATGGCGCCTGTAGAAGGTGCCAGGCAAAGAGATGCACAATCTGGTGGATCTGATTAACCGGCTGGCTGGCGGTGCAGGTGTTTTTCGCCTTCGCCAACAGATCATCCTGTTCGTGCACTAACATGCTGTCGGCATCAAACAATACCAGTCGGGCTACTTCTGGACATGAGAGCAGCATCGAATGGCGAGTTGTATCCGCGTAGTGTTTTTTGCTACGTGGATAAGTAGAACAGGTTTCTGAAAGTGCTTTTTCTCCCAGATCGCGATGGACCAGGCAGAGTTTATTTTCATCGAGAAACGGACACTGACCCTGCGCGTCCAGTTTGATTATCGAATAGCGGCTTTTACCATTTCGCACCCGTAATAAATTCTCTTTCGCCAACTGGGCAATTTTCGGGTGTTGTTCGTTGAGGTAAGTATGATGGGTTTTCTTGTCGATGTGTATCTGCCATCCCTGACAGCAGGAAATCAGGCAGCTGGGGCCGACGCAAGCAAACTTCTTCACAAACTCGGGGGTTACTACTTTATGGATTTGCATAACATTCTTCGCGTTTAAAAAGCGAACAGTAGCACGCTGTCAGAACAAAATGATAACGTCATAACCTGACGGTTTAACAAGTATTTCACTCGTTTCATAAATGCTCGCCCCCATCAAATGACGGGTTTACCGGAAGGGGTCATTCTCACCATTTTTGCTATCATGCCTGCATACATAAACGACAAAACAGTATGCAGAGGGAAAAATGGGTTCCACCAGAAAGGGGATGATGAACGTTCTGATTGCCGCCGTATTATGGGGAAGTTCAGGCGTTTGCGCGCAATACATCATGGAACAAAGTCAGATGTCATCGCAGTTTCTGACCATGACGCGGCTGATATTTGCCGGATTTATTCTGCTGACGCTCTCTTTTGTCCACGGCGATAAAGTCTTCTCAATCATTAAGAATCATAAAGATGCCATCAGCCTGCTTATTTTTTCCATTGTTGGCGCTCTGACCGTCCAGCTAACTTTCTTACTGACGATTGAAAAATCCAATGCAGCTACAGCAACGGTGCTGCAATTTTTATCACCAACGATTATTGTGGCCTGGTTCTCACTGGTACGAAAATCGCGCCCCGGTATTCTGGTATTTACCGCGATTTTGACCTCCCTGATAGGCACATTTTTGCTGGTCACCCACGGTAATCCAACATCGTTGTCGATCTCTCCTGCTGCGCTGTTCTGGGGAGTTGCTTCAGCCTTTGCTGCCGCATTCTATACGACATACCCCTCAACGCTCATTGCCCGTTACGGCACGCTGCCCGTCGTCGGCTGGAGTATGCTCATTGGTGGGATGGTCCTGCTGCCCTTTTATGCCGGGCAAGGAACAAATTTCGTGGTTAATGGCAGCCTGATCCTGGCTTTTTTCTATCTGGTGGTAATTGGAACTTCGCTGACCTTTAGTCTGTATCTGAAAGGTGCACAGTTAATTGGCGGGCCGAAAGCCAGTATTTTGAGTTGCGCAGAACCATTAAGTAGCGCGCTGCTCTCTTTGCTGTTGCTGGGGATCACCTTCACATTACCAGATTGGCTGGGAACGCTACTGATTCTGTCATCGGTGATTTTGATTTCAATGGATTCCCGCCGCCGCGCCAGAAAAATGTAATCGTCCGGCGCGGTACGGTTGATCATTACCAGCCAGGCACCGCGCCACCGTTAAAGAGGGTTTCTGCCGCTTTAGCAACTTCTGGTGACTGATAAGATTGCAGAAACTCCTTCACGTTTTCTGCATCCTTATTATCTTCCCGCGCCACCAGAATGTTCACATATGGTGAATTTTTATCTTCAATAAATACGCTGTCGTTAACCGGAGAAAGTCCTGTTTGCTGGATGTAAGTGGTGCTGATAATCGCTACATCCACTTTCGGGTCGTCCAGTACACGTGGCAACTGTGCCCCTTCCAGCTCCATTATCTGCAAATGGCGTGGATTCTCAGTAATATCCAACGCCGTTGGCAGTAAACCTTTCCCCTCTTTTAAGGTAATAAGTTTCTCTTTTTGCAACAGTAACAGCGCACGCCCCAGATTGGTCGGATCATTCGGAATCGCTACAGTCGCTCCTTCTTTTAGCTGATCGACTGTTTTAATTTTTTTCGAATAGCCAGCCATGGGGAAGACAAAGGTATTTCCTACCGCCACCAGTTTGTAACCATGCGCCTGATTATCCTGTTCAAGGAAAGGACGATGCTGGAAGACATTGGCATCCAGTTCACCCTGATTAGTTGCATCGTTCGGCAACAACGAACCACTAAATCCAACCAATTCAACTTCAAGACCATACTTCTCTTTGGCCACTTTTTTAGCGACTTCTGCCACATCCTGTTCGGCACCGTTAATGACGCCAACTTTAATGTGTTTTGCATCGCTGTTTTGCTGGTCGCAGCCTGCCAGCAGGATCCCCGCCAGAAATAATGCTGCCCCTGTCCGTAGATGATGTGTTGTCAGTTTCATTTTTTTATCCTTTTATTAATGATTACCTGACTATAGCGGTAAGGTCGCTGCGGTTTAAAAAACGAAACGCTATCGATAAGAATAAAAAGGAATAAAAGTGGAATATAAGGTCTGGCACTTCTTACTGACCGCGTAAGCGCGTTTCGTACAGCATGATGAGAGCGATAAAAGCAAACTACACTTATGCTTCATTCGATACACATTTGTAAAAGGTTGAATCCATGAAACCAACGACGCTACTGCTTATTTTCACTTTTTTCGCTATGCCAGGCATCGTATACGCCGAGTCGCCTTTTAGCTCACTGCAGTCCGCAAAAGAGAAAAATACGGTATTAGAGGATTTGCGGAAAATTTGCACCCCAAAGGCATCGTTGTCAGATGAAGCGTGGGAAAAGTTAATGTTGTCAGATGAAAACAATAAACAACACATACGCGAGGCCATCGTGGCGATGGAACGTAATAATCAGAGCAATTATTGGGAAGCGTTGGGTAAGGTAGAATGCCCGGATATGTAAGTACGGCAACAACCACTGACCAACGCTTCTTTACCTGATATCAGGATTTCTTCATTTTCACCTTTGCCGTAACCAACAATGCAGTCAGCAACATCAATGTGCCGGACAACATCAGCGGCGAAGTCAGACCAATGTTATCCAACGCATAACCGCCGATTGCCGCACCGCAGGTATTGGCAAGCTGAATAACGGCCACCTGAATAGACCCAGCCTTTTCTGCCTGATCGGCCAATGAGCGAGTGATCCACGTTGACCAGCCAACGGGAATTAAAGCAAAGGTCAGCCCCCAGATAATCGCCACACCGGTAGCAACAATTTTATCGCTTCCCCACAGCGTCAGTACCAGCGCGCTCAGGGCGAGCACAAACGGTGCGCCCGCTAAGGCCAGTTTCACCGAACGTTTGAGAATGAACGACGAAAGCGATGTCCCAACAAAACTGGCGATACCAAAACTCAACAGCACCAGCGTTAAGCCATCAACGCCGAATCCCGCCAGATTCATATACACTGGGCGAATATAAGTGAAAAAAGCAAACTGCCCGGCAAAGGACATAAAGATGGCGATCATCCCGGCCATCACCCCCGGACGCTGCAACAGGCGAAAGGTATTTTGTTTCTGATGTGACGGTTCGCCAGGCAGCGAAGGCAATGATTTGATAATCCAGATAATACACAGCACGCCCATCACCGCCGCCGCATTAAAGACATTGCGCCAACCGATAAGCTCGCCTAAAAAACTGCCCAATGGCGCGGCAATTACCAGCGCAATGGACACCGCGCCGAAGATCACCGACAACGCCTTCGGCACTGTACGAGGCGGTACCAGGCGCATGGTCAACGACGCCGACATCGCCCAGAATCCACCCAGTGCCAACCCCAGACAGGCGCGACCGATTAACAGCAGACTGAATGAGTTGGCAAAGGAAACCAGTAAGCAGGAAAGCGTCAGCAAAACAGCGAACAGAATGACAACGTAGCGGCGGTCAGTGGCCTGAATAGTCTGGGTAATAAACAAACTGGCAAACATCGCCACAAAAGCGGTTACGGTCACCGATTGCCCGGCAACCCCTTCCGAAATGCCTAAATCGTGCGCCATCGGCGTCAACAAACTGACGGGCAAAAACTCAACGATAATCAGACAGGCGACGCAAAACGCCACCGAGAAAACGGCTGACCAGTTCGGTCGGGTAATGGCGTCCGCGCCGCGGTTTTCTGCAATAAATTCACTCATGGTGTTACCCGTGGCATGTTTCAGGGGAAAAGCCGATCAGTTTAACATTGAAATGTGTGACACATTTAACGTTTTTGCAACTTTTACAGTGTTGTGGGAAAAATTCGAGGCTGCTCGAGGAAATAAAAATCATAGGGCAAGGTGATATGCATTGACGCGATTTCGTTGGAAACAAGGGATAAAGTATCGCACTTAGTGATATGCTTTAATAACAGGACATCAACGATATGCGTGTGTTTAAAACCAAATGGTTTGCAAGGGAAGCCAAGTCTCATACAATAACAGATGAAGAGTTATGTCGGGCCATTTTAGAAACAGATCAGGGTAAAGCTGATGCGCTTGGTGGTGGCGTTTTTAAAAAGCGCCTTCACCAAAATCGTGAGCGTGCGATTATTCTGGCGAAAGGGGGTAGCAATTGGTTTTACACGTTTTTATATGCAAAACAGGATATGTCGAACATCAGTAGTCAGGAACTGTCTGGATTTCGTGAACTCGCAAAGCATTATGCCTTCCTGACGAAAGCCCAACTGACAGCAATGATTAACAGTAAAGAACTGACAGAGATCTGCTATGACTGCAAAAACTAAATTCAAAAGCCCTGCATTTGAGGCCATTCACAGCGCGGCTGCTGGATTGTCCAGCGTTGATGCCATTTCTGCCGAAACAATGCGTACTTTTGACAAAGCCTGCCTGACCAGCGTACCAGACTTACAACCTGTTGAGATAAAAGCACTACGGGAAAAATTAAAAGTGAGTCAACCCGTCTTCGCTCACTATCTCAATACCAGCGTTTCAACTGTACAAAAATGGGAAAGTGGCGCTAAACGCCCCAGCGGCATGTCATTAAAACTACTTAGTATTGTGCAAAAACACGGGCTAGAGGTGCTGCTGTAAATAGAACGTAGAGAATGCGTCCGTCTACTGTCAGATCCGATAGCGGATGCGGCGTGAACGCCTTATCCGTACTCGGTCTGTAGGCCTGATAAGACGCGCCAGCGCCGCATCAGGCAAGCGGTTTTAATGCAGCCAGTAAACGCCCTCAGCAGGCTGAAAAAATGCGTTGTAGCGCATCTGGAATGCATGAATCTCCTGCATTTCAGGCTCTATTTCGCGCAGAAAACCCAGCGCCAGCCTGACCTGAGCATCGGTAATCGGCGCGGCAAGGCGGGCTTTTTGTAAAATCCGATGCCATTGCAGCAGGTTCTGCTCGCTACCATCGACAATGACAACCTGCCAGATAAGCAACACCTGCGCGGCATTTTGCAGGTGCGACTCATCCGGGCGATGCAGATAACGTAAAAATTCGTCACCGGCTGACTTTCCCATTTGATCGACCATTGACTCAACGGGTACAACATCAATATTCAGCCGATCGCTGAGGCGGCGAATCGCTTTTCTGGCCCCGGATGTCAGCACCCGAAAACCAACCACAAACACCACCGCCAGCGTAGCGAGCATTATCCAGATCATGAGTTCTCCTGCGTAACCGGCACTCATGATATCTGGAAACGCTTATCAGATACTAATCCACCAGGATGATTTTCAGCGCAAACAATGCCGCTACAACCACCACACACAGATTCAGATCGCGCCAGCGCCCGGTGCACACTTTCATGATGCAGTAAGACATAAAGCCGAGCGCAATCCCTTCAGTGATCGAGAACGTAAAGGGCATCATCACTGTGGTGATAAATGCGGGTACCGATTCGGTAAAATCATCCCAGTTAACGCGTGCCAGGCTCGATGTCATCAATACGCCAACGAAGATTAAGGCCCCGGCGGTGGCGTAAGGTGGAACCATCGCCACCAGCGGTGAGAAGAACATAACCAGCAGGAACATAACGCCAACAACAACCGCAGTCAGCCCCGTGCGACCGCCGACCGCCACGCCAGAAGTACTTTCAATATAGGCGGTAACAGAGGAAGTTCCGATAAACGCGCCAGCCACCGAACTCACGCTATCAACATATAGCGCCTTATTCATGTTAGGGAATTTACCGTTACTATCTATTAAGCCAGCTTTATCAGTTACACCAATTAATGTTCCTGATGAATCAAATAGGTTGATCAACATAAAGGAGAAAATGATACCGGCAAGCTCAAGCGATAATGCCCCGCTCAAATCAACCTCGCCAATAACACCGCTAATATCAGGTGGAATAGAATAGATTCCGCTGAAATGAACATCTCCGAAAAATAATCCACAGCAGGAAGTGACGACGATAGAAACCAACACCGCCGCATGAAAATTACGCGATGACAACACGGTTATAATAAAAAACCCTAAAATACCTAACAACACGCCGTGGGAACTTAAATCACCAATCATCACCAGCGTGTCTTTATTGGCGACAATAACACCGGTATTTTTTAATCCCATTAAGGCAATAAATAGCCCGATACCACTGGTGATACCAATACGTAAACTTAACGGAATGTTAGAGATCATCCAGTAACGGATACGAAAAAGAGTCAGCAAAAATAGCCCTATTGCCCCCCAGAATATCGCCCCCATTCCGGTCTGCCAGGAGATGCCCATCGCCCCTACAACCACGAACGCAAAGAAGGCGTTCAGCCCCATTGCCGGAGCCAGCGCCACGGGCAAGTTAGCAAATATCCCCATCGCAATACTACCGATGCCGGCAATCAAACAGGTGGTGACAAACACCACTTTCGGGTCCATTTGTGCCGCACCGAGTATTTGTGGGTTAACAAAAACGATGTACACCATAGTTAAAAAAGTGGTCATCCCCGCAATCAATTCTGTGCGGACGGTAGTCCCATGTTGTGGCAGTTTAAATAATCGAGAAAGCGTCCCTGATTCATTACTCACGTAATCGGTATTATCATTATTCATTTTCTTGTCCATTGGAGGAGATTTAATCCTTTGCTTTTGTAAAACAAATGACAACAACGGTTCAGTGATAATTATCACATTTCAATTGCACATTAATGGATATTCTTTAATAATCACGCGATGTTTCTTTATGATAAATAATAATCAAATTGATAAAATCAAAATGAGAAAAATATGAATAATCCTATTAACCATAAATTTCATCACATTAGTCGAGCTGAATACCAGGATTTGCTGGCTGTTTCCCGTGGCGACGCTGTTGCCGATTATATTATTGATAATGTCGTTATTCTGGATCTGATCAATGGCGGAGAAATTCCCGGCCCGATTGTGATTAAAGGACGTTACATTGCCGGTGTTGGCGAAGAATATGCCGACGCTCAGGCTTTGCGGCGGATTGATGCCCGCGGCGCAACGGCGGTTCCGGGGTTTATTGATGCTCACCTGCATATTGAATCCAGCATGATGACGCCGGTCACTTTTGAAACAGCTACCCTGCCACGCGGCCTCACAACTGTAATTTGCGACCCTCATGAAATCGTCAACGTGATGGGCGAAGCCGGATTCGCCTGGTTTGCCCGCTGTGCCGAACAGGCAAAGCAAAACCAGTATTTGCAGGTCAGCTCTTGCGTACCCGCTCTGGAAGGCTGCGATGTTAATGGTGCCAGTTTTACGCTCGAACAGATGCTCGCCTGGCGCGACCATCCGCAGGTTACTGGTCTGGCCGAAATGATGGACTATCCTGGCGTAATTAGCGGACAAAATGCGCCGCTCGATAAACTGGACGCCTTTCGCCATCTGACTCTGGATGGTCACTGCCCCGGTCTAAGCGGTAAAGAACTTAACGCCTATATTGCCGCGGGTATTGAAAACTGCCACGAAAGTTATCAGCTGGAAGAAGGACGCCGAAAATTACAACTCGGCATGTCGTTGATGATCCGCGAAGGGTCCGCTGCCCGCAATCTCAACGCGCTGGCTCCGTTGATCAACGAATTTAACAGCCCACAATGCATGCTTTGTACTGATGACCGTAACCCGTGGGAAATCGCTCACGAAGGGCATATCGACGCCTTAATTCGCCGCCTGATTGAACAACACAATGTGCCGTTGCATGTGGCATATCGCGTAGCCAGCTGGTCGACGGCGCGCCATTTTGGTCTGAATCATCTCGGTTTACTGGCTCCCGGCAAGCAGGCCGACATTGTCCTGTTAAGTGACGCCCGTAAAGTCACTGTGCAACAGGTACTGGTGAAAGGCGAACCGATTGACGCACAAACCTTGCAGGCAGAAGAGTCGGCGAGACTGGCACAATCCGCCCCGCCATATGGCAATACCATTGCCCGCCAGCCAGTTTCCGCCAGCGACTTTGCCCTGCAATTTACCCCCGGAAAACGCTATCGCGTCATTGATGTCATCCATAACGAACTGATCACGCACTCCCGCTCCAGCGTCTACAGCGAAAATGGTTTTGATCGCGATGATGTGTGCTTTATTGCCGTACTTGAGCGTTACGGGCAACGTCTGGCTCCGGCCTGTGGTTTGCTTGGCGGCTTTGGCCTGAATGAAGGCGCGCTGGCGGCGACAGTCAGCCATGACAGCCATAATATTGTGGTGATCGGTCGTAGCGCAGAAGAGATGGCGCTGGCGGTCAATCAGGTGATTCAGGATGGCGGCGGGCTGTGCGTGGTACGTAACGGCCAGGTACAAAGTCATCTACCGTTGCCCATTGCCGGGCTAATGAGCACCGACACGGCGCAGTCGCTGGCAGAGCAAATTGACGCGTTAAAAGTCGCCGCCCGTGAATGTGGCCCGTTACCGGATGAACCGTTTATTCAGATGGCGTTTCTTTCCCTGCCGGTGATCCCCGCATTGAAACTGACCAGTCAGGGGCTGTTTGATGGCGAGAAGTTTGCCTTCACCACCCTGGAAGTCACGGAATAATAAAAAAAAGCCCGGCGTCATGCCGGGCAAAAGTCACCAGTTACGTTTATGCCACTGTCAACTGCTGAATTTTTTTCTCGCGGCGGATTTTTCGTTCTTCCATCACCGCGACTATCGCCATCAGGCAGATACAGCCAATAGCGGCGATATCCAGTGCGGCGAAGGTGCCTGCCCAGCCGGTGAGGCCGAACACTGGCGTACCATCGGCAATCATTCCCAGACCTAATTTGGCAAAGCTGTCATCAATCAGGTAGGCGAAAGTGCCTTTAATCCCATCGGCAGCGCCGATCGCTTTTTTCGGTACGAAGCCAACAGCCGCTACGCCAATCAACAGTTGCGGACCAAATACCAGGAAACCTAATGCAAAGAGAGAAGCCAGATAGATATATTGGTTGCTGGCGTGTTGATACACACCCAGCGTGGCGATAATCAGCGCCAGTGCAACACACGCCACCAGGCCACGGCGCCCGTTCGCCAGGTCAGAGAGCCAGCCCCACAGCAGCGTGCCAACCAGAGCACCGGCTTCAAACAGCGTAAAGCCCTGAATCGCCACCGATTTAGAAAGTTTCAGTTCCTGAAAAGCGTACACGGTTGACCACTGGTCGATACCAATGCGTACCACGTACAGGAAGATGTTGGCGAAGCACAGCAGCCAGATCACTTTGTTTTTCAAAACATATTCGACAAAGATCTGCCACTTGGTCATGTCGGTGGATTCCGTCTCTTTGTCCTCTTCGCTGATCTCTTCACCGAATAGTTCTTCAGCTTTGCCAAGACCATACGCTTCAGGGGAGTCGCTGCCGTAACGCAGACCGATAAAACCGACAATCAACGCGATAATCGACGGGAAGATAAACATGCCGATCACGTGACCGTCGAACAGGTAATTTGCGCCGAATAGCGCCACACCCGCCGCCCCCGCGCCGCCGAGGTTGTGGGAAATGTTCCAGAAACCGAGGAAGGTCCCGCGCTTACGACGCGGCGTCCATTTGGTAATCGTGGAGTAACTGCATGAACCGCCAGTGCTCTGGAAAAAACCGCTTAAGGCGTAGAAGGCAATCATCAGGAACAGGCTAACCGAGCCGCTGCCCATGCTGGCGCTGAAGCCCAGCATACAAATAGCAGACAGGATCAGCATGAACGGCAGGAATTGTTTGGTATTTTTGCCGTCGGCGTAGTAGGAAACCAGCGTTTTACCCACGCCGTAAGTGATGGAGAAGCCCAGGCCAATCATCCCCAGCTGCGTCATGCTCAACCCGTAGGTCGAGATCATGTCGTTCTGTGCGATGTTAAAGTTCTTGCGAATCAGGTACATCGTCAGGTAGCCAATAAAGACCACCAGATAGGATTGCATGAACGGTTTGAACCACATTTTGCGCCGCACTTCGAGCGGAAGATCCAGGGTCGGCTTGCGAACCTGGTTTAAGAAAGCCAGCATGGGTTACTCCTGATTTCCCTTCATACTTCAGGCCACAGGTGCCTTAGCTGCTCGCGTTCCTGCAACTTGAATTATTTTGGGAAAGAATTAACGAATGATGGCATTGTAAAAACCTGCAGCAAATCAGGCTTGAGATAGCGTCCAGGCAAAACCAGGAAAATTTCTTAGTTTTGCCGGATATGAGGTAGAAAAGTGAGATGCATCACGCTTCGCGTGGTGCCTGGGCGTTCAAAAAGGGCAGTAACAACAGTGCCGAAACCCCGGCAGCAATGGCGATAACCACGAAAAAACCACTCCAGTGCCAGGTATCCAGCACTTTCGCCAGCGGCCAACCGGCAAGCGACGCCCCCAGATAAGCAAACAAGCCGACAAACCCCGTCGCCGCACCTGCCGCCTCTTTGTGAGAACACTCTGCCGCCGCCATACCAATTAACATCTGCGGGCCAAAGACAAAAAAACCAATGGTGAAGAAGCAGGTTGCCTGCATCACGTAGCTGGCAAATGGCATCAACCACAGCGAGCCAACGGAGAGCAAAATCCCCGCAGCAAAAATCAAATTCATCGGCCCACGGTTGCCGTTAAACAGTTTGTCCGAGCCCCAACCGGCTACCAGCGCACCGATAAACCCGCCCAGTTCAAACATCGTTACTGCCGTATTCGCCGTGACCAGATTGACGCCCAGCGTCTCGGACATATACAGGTTGCCCCAGTCGTTGATCGCCGCACGAACCACATAGACCAGCACATAACAGAACGAAAGCAGCCAGATATACGGATTCAACAACACATATTTGGTGAGGATCTCTTTACGCGTCAGCCCCGCCCCTTCTTGTTGTTGGGCCATTTCCAGCGCATCGTGCCGCCATTCTCCGACCGCCGGTAAACCTAACGCCTGCGGGCGATCGCGCAGCCGCCAACAAAGAAAAATCCCCACGACTATCGCCATACAACCGGCAATCATCATCCCGGCACGCCAGCCGTAATGCAGCGCGCTCGCTGCCATCACAATGGGAATGAGCGCACCGCCGACGTTATGCGCCGTGTTCCATAATGCCCACCAACCGCCGCGCTCGGTACGAGAATACCAGGCGGTTAGCAGACGCGCGCACACCGGCGAACCCCAGCCCTGGAAAAAGGCGTTCAGCACCCACAGCACGGCAAACGCCCACAACGAGGTGGAGAAGCCAAACAGAATGTTGATGATGCCCGTGGCGATAAGCCCAATCCCCATAAAATAACGGGCATTAGAGCGGTCACTGACAATGCCGGAGACAAATTTCGATACGCCGTAGGTAATGTAAAACAGCGTTGCTAACAGGCCGATATCGCTACGGCTGAGCACGCCGTTGGCAAGGATTTCTGGTACGGCGGCGTTAAAACTTTTACGCGTGAAGTAAAACAGCGCATAGCCCAGCCAGATGGTCAGCAAAATATGCCGACGCCAGTAGCGGTAGCGAGCATCAATTTCACTTTTATCGCTGATCAGCGGTGCGTCGGCAGGTGCTTTCAGAAACGGCAACATCATCAAGCCTTAAACATAACGTTGAGGTAGAGAAACGCTGACACGCGTGCCGTGCAGGCAGGAAATGGTCAATGTGCCGCCCAGCGCCGTTACGCGCTCGCGCATTCCGGTCAAGCCAAAACCTTGCTGCCCGGAACCTGGCGGCAGACCACTACCATCGTCTTCAATCACCAGCATTAAACGCTCATCCTGCTGCCAGCCTTGCAGGATAACCGCACTGGCATCTGCATGTTTCACAATGTTGTTCAGCCCCTCCTGGCAGATACGAAATAGGGTTACGCGCTGGTTTTCACTTAGCGCTGATTCATCTATCCGCCATTCGAGATGACTGACAATGCCGCGCCCTTCCAGCTCCATTTCCCGCATCAATGAACGGATGGCCTGCTCCAGGGTCAGATCATCCAACTGGCGCGGACGTAACCGCCCTAACAAGCGGCGAACCGCGTCGTAAACGCCCAGCGACAGTTGTTCGATGAGCTGTCCGCTCTGTTTCACACTGGCGTTATCCGCCGCCAGTCGCTGGACAATGCCAGCCTGAGTACGAATGGCGGTGATGGTCTGGCCGATATCATCGTGCAGTTCACGCGCTACGTCGCGACGCACACTCTCTTCGGTTTCAAGCAACCGCTCGGCAAGATGTTGATTACGCGCCAGTTCCTTTTGCAGCGACTGGTTAAGTTCACGCAACCGCTGGATGCCTGCGCCCAGTAACAGGCCAGTGAGGCTTTGCACCAGCAGCGAAAGCAATAAATCGACCGGATGATCGCGCCAGGTCTGACTGGCGATCAGCGCGATGGCGTTCATCAGCGTCGCAATCAGCGCCCCTTGCCAGCCATAGTGCCAGGCCAGGGCGATAATCGGCAGCGCCAGACAAAACGGGGTAAAGCGCGAAAGTTCGTTCGGCAGCCCCAGTTGCAACCACAGGCTGATAACAAACAACAGCAAATACCAGACCAGATGCCGCCCACGCCAGTTGATCGGCTGGGAAACCAGCGATGGCCCCAGCGGCAGCCAGGTGTTATTCGCCAGATAGTGCCAGAACACCAGGCAAATGGGGGCCAGCGTCAGGCCGCCGGTTAAGGTCATCAGTAGGGCGTTCCAGGGCTCGTTTCCGTACCCATGCCAAAGCCAGGGTGATGACTGTAATAACGCCGCCGCCGTCAGTGCCGCGCCCTGTAACAGCAACGTGCGCCAGTCGCGCTGGTGGCGATAACGGGAAATCAACGCCACAGGAAGTAACGTCAGCAAACTACCGATCATCAATAACGGATCATGCGTTAACCCAACCGCCTGCGTCAGCCAGTAAATCAGCAGCCATTCTGCGCCCATCAGCACCAGCCAGTATCTGCGCGGGCATTGCAACATCAGCCCCAGTCGCAGACCGAACGGAAACAGCAATACCGCCAGATCCGGTCGTACAACCAGGTGCAGGCTGATACTCCACAGGCAAAACCATGCGGCAGAGAAGATAAAAAAGCAGGAAACTACAGTATTTAAGCGGGAGAAAAATGTCTTCATCACCAGCCATCAAACATGCGCCGCGCCAGTTCAACGTCGTTGCTGACGCCCAGTTTTTCCATCAGATTGGCACGATGTACATGCACAGTTTTTGGCGACAACCCCAGTTCGGCGGCAATCTCTTTCACCGCCATCCCTTGCGCCAGTTTTTCTGCCACCTGGCGTTCGCGTTTGGTTAGCGGGTCCTGACGGCCCGATGCCAGTTTAATCGCGATATCCGGCGTCAGATAACAGCCGCCAGTTGCAACCGTATGCACGGCAGCGATCAGCTCGTCCGGGCTACAGCGTTTAGAGAGAAAGCCGCGCGCCCCCGCGTTAAGCGCCTGTTCAACCAGCGCCGGACTGTCGTGAACGGAGAGCATAATTGTCGCCATACCTTTCGGTAACTGGCTTAGCAGCTCCAGACCGGAGATATCGGGCATGGAGATATCGCAAATACACACCTGCACACCGCGCCCCGGCAGCCCCGCCAGCGCCTCGCGACCGGAACCAAACTCGGCAACTACCTGCAAATCAGGTTCCAGCCCCAGCAGCTGCGCAAAGCCGGAGCGGACGATAAGGTGATCGTCTATAAGAGCAACGGTTATCATGGTCTTGTCCTGGCGGGTAAAAAAACGCGCTTACCTTAACGATAAGCGCGCCACTGTTCAAGCCTTGAGCGGTTACTGAAAAAATACGGCTATCTTGTTAAACATTGTCGGGTCGGACTGATTACGCTGCACTTTCACCACATCCTCCAGTTTGTCTATCTGGCTTATCATTTGTTCCAGTCGCTGATCGTCATTGACCAGTAGCCAGATGTGGCTTTTGTCGCTGTTCTGAATCGGCAGACAAAGAATGCCTTCGACGTTAAAAGCACGACGGGCAAAAAGCCCACAAACGTGGGTCATTACTCCGGGATGGTTGCGAACGGTGAGTTCCAGAATCACGTTGTCATGAGTTGTGTTTTGCATGGCTTATTCCCCCACCATTTCAGTATTTGCCGCGCCTGGCGGCACCATTGGGTACACTTTTTCTTCAGCATCAATGCGTACGTGGATCAGCGCCGGACCAGGGCGATTGATAATTTCCTGTAATGCCGCCAGCGGATCGGTTTCATTATTCAAATCACAGGTTTCGAGGCCGAACCCGGCAGCGATTTGCATAAAATTGATTTTTCCCGGATAGGTGGCCGCAAAAACGCCCTGCGTGTAGAACAGACTCTGTTGCTGATGCACCAGTCCCAGTGCTTCGTTATTCATCAGGATGATTTTGACATCCAGCTGGTTTTCACTGGCGGTCGCCATCTCCTGAATATTCATCATCAGGCTACCGTCGCCGGAGAAACACAACACTTTGCGATCTGGGTTAGCCAGCGCCGCACCTATCGCTGCGGGTAAACCGAAGCCCATCGTTCCCAGCCCACCAGAAGTCAGCCACTGACGTGGTCGATTGAGCGGATAAGCCTGCGCCGTCCACATCTGATGCTGACCCACGTCGGTGGTGATAATCGCGTTGTCATCGACACAGGCGGCAACGGCATTAATCAGCCCGTAATGTGTTAATGGATCGCACGCTTTCGGGATAGGACACGGGAACTCGCGCTGTAAATCCGCCACCAGTTGGTGCCACTCTGCACGCGGCTGGGCTTCCACCTGCGGGATCAGCTGCGCCAGCACATCATCAACATCCGCCTGAATCGCCACGTGCGGTTGCTTAACTTTACCCAGCTCCGCGCGGTCGATATCCACATGAATAATTTTGGCGTTCGGGCAGAACTCTTCCGTTTTGCCAATTGCCCGGTCATCAAAACGCGCACCGAGAACAATCAGCAGGTCCGCCTCCTGCAAGATATAGTTGGTGCTGCGCACGCCGTGCATCCCCAGCATGCCCAGCGACAGCGGATGTGCTTTTGGCAACATGCCCAGCGCCATTAAGGTCATGGTGGTGGGCAGCTGCGCTTTCTCAGCCAGTTCACGCACCCGCGCGGGCGCGTTAATGACACCGCCCCCCAGATAAAGCACCGGGCGTTTGGCGGCGTTAATCATTGCCGCAGCGTCACGAATACTTTCTTCGCTAAAGGCGGGCGCGGCGGCTTTTTCTGCCGCCGCGGGCTGTTCTTCAATTTCAAAAACCGCCGTTTGCACATCCTTAGGAATGTCTATCCACACCGGGCCAGGACGGCCTGATTGCGCAATGCGGAAGGCATCGCTCATGACCTGCGGGAGTTCTTCGATATGCCTGACCAGATAGTTGTGTTTGGTGATGGGGATAGATATGCCGTAGGTGTCCACTTCCTGGAAGGCGTCGGTGCCGATCATCGAGGCGGGAACCTGGCCGGTGATGCAAATCAGCGGAATGGAGTCCAGCCGCGCATCGGCAATGGCGGTCACCAGGTTAGTCGCACCCGGCCCGCTACAGGCCATACAAACCGCCGGTTTACCGTCGGTGCGCGCCATTCCCTGGGCGATAAAGCCAGCGCCCTGTTCATGACGGGCCAGAATATGGCGGATTTGCGTGCTTTGGCTTAAGGCGTCGTAAACAGGGAGAATCGAACCGCCCGGAATCCCCGTCACAATCTTAATACCCTGCTGTTCCAGGAAATGAACGATAAATTCTGCGCCGGTAAAGCGCTTACGTGTCGATGATGTGCCCGAACTTGCCATGCTCCAGTCCTTTTCTTCTGGGCCGACTTTCCGGGAGGTGTTTAAACGAAAAACCCCGCCCGGTTTGCGCCGGCGGGGTTTTGGAATCGTGTGTTGTTCCAGTCCCTACGGCGCATTGCCGACGACCACCACCACACGCACGACGACCACTGCGGCGGATGGCGCAGTTGGTAGTAGTTTTGCGTTGAGCATGGAAGTAGTCATTGGGGACCTTGTTGGTTTTGTGTTTAACAATATTTATACAAGCACAGCTTTACAGGGGAGACAATGGAAAATTTTTCATCAAGGAATAATTGGGGGGTTGATCACGTTTTGTACTGAAATGCAGGTAACAAAAAACCCCGCCGGAGCGAGGTTTTGTCAGCCGCCCGCGGCTGGTAACCGCAAAGCACACTGTGTTATGTCAACACTGAAAGTATACGTGTTCCGCGTAGAACGCGCAATTTCGGCACGAATTTTGACTTATTTAGCGCATAATTGAGTATCGATCCCAGTTTGGAT
Organism: Escherichia sp. E2586; assembly: GCF_005781105.1. Lineage (NCBI taxonomy): Bacteria > Pseudomonadati > Pseudomonadota > Gammaproteobacteria > Enterobacterales > Enterobacteriaceae > Escherichia > Escherichia sp. E2586. The sequence goes on along the minus strand of NZ_VATN01000001.1, from coordinate 70,828 downwards.
TTTGTCTAATTTTTACTGTTTATTTGTACAGCATAATTCTATAATATCACTGTACGCAATGTGTTATGCGGGGCCGCATCGTTACCCGGCGCAATAAGTCCTGGCTGAAACGGGTGGTGCCGTCAGCGCCTTAACCCCGCGTGAGCACACTGTGTTATGTCAACAAGCACAACGTTTCTTCTGAAGAAGCTGCGTGCGCAACAGCTGGCAACAGGCAGCGGAAAGGTACGTCAGCTGGCAGTGCTCCTGAACCACAGGAGACGCGTATGAGCCTGGTGGATATTGCCATTCTTATCCTCAAACTCATTGTTGCTGCACTGCAACTGCTTGATGCTGTTCTGAAATACTTGAAGTAATTCAGATTCAAGTCGCACCAAAGGGGAGCGGGAAACCGCTCCCCTTTCATATTCTGCTGGCAGATTGGTGTCGTATGCGATGCTGACACATCTTTCCGACCTACAGTATTTATTTAAGCTAAAGTCCCTTCCGGCAACATTTATTGCCGCTGTTGTTTATATTTTCTGCCGTTTTGTTATTCATCATTCCGTATATATATCTGGCTAACATTTATCAATGTGATAGATTCCTCTCCTGCATTTATTCGAATGCGTAGTAACTTATTCTAAATATATTTTTAAAAGCGTCCGTGATAATGAAAAGGCATAGAAACGTCAATTTATTATTGATGTTGGTATTACTCGTGGCCGTCGGTCAGATGGCACAAACTATTTATATTCCTGCTATTGCCGATATGGCACAAGATCTCAACGTCCGTGAAGGGGCGGTGCAGAGCGTAATGGGCGCTTATCTGCTGACCTACGGTATCTCACAACTATTTTATGGCCCAATTTCCGACAGAGTGGGACGCCGCCCGGTGATCCTCGTCGGAATGTCCATTTTTATGTTGGCGACACTGGTGGCAGTCACCACTTCCAGCCTGACGGTGTTAATTGCCGCCAGTGCGATTCAGGGGATGGGGACCGGGGTCGGCGGCGTAATGGCGCGTACATTGCCGCGTGATTTATATGAACGGACACAGCTTCGTCACGCTAATAGCATGTTAAATATGGGGATTCTCGTAAGTCCGTTGCTCGCACCACTCATTGGCGGCCTGCTGAATACCCTGTGGAGCTGGCGGGCCTGTTATCTGTTTTTACTGGTGCTTTGTGCCAGTGTGACGTTCAGCATGGCGCGCTGGATGCCGGAAACACGCCCTGCCGATGCGCCGCGTACGCGCCTGCTCACCAGTTATAAAACACTCTTTGGCAATGGTAGCTTTAACTGCTATTTGCTGATGTTAATTGGTGGTCTGGCAGGGATTGCCGCTTTCGAAGCCTGTTCCGGTGTGTTGATGGGGGCAGTGTTAGGGTTGAGCAGCATGACAGTCAGTATTTTGTTTATTCTGCCAATTCCAGCGGCATTCTTCGGCGCATGGTTTGCTGGTCGACCGAATAAACGTTTCTCTACGTTAATGTGGCAGTCGGTTATCTGTTGCCTGTTGGCAGGAATGATGATGTGGATCCCCGGCTGGTTTAGCGTGATGAATGTCTGGACGTTGCTCGTTCCCGCCGCGCTGTTCTTTTTCGGTGCCGGGATGCTGTTTCCGCTGGCAACCAGCGGCGCAATGGAGCCATTCCCCTTCCTTGCTGGCACGGCTGGTGCGCTGGTCGGCGGCCTGCAAAACATTGGTTCCGGCGTGCTGGCGTCGCTCTCCGCGATGCTGCCGCAAACCGGTCAGGGCAGCCTGGGGTTGTTGATGACCTTAATGGGATTGTTGATCGTGCTGTGCTGGCTACCGCTGGCGACGCGGATGTCGCATCAGGGGCAGCCTGTTTAAGCTCACGTCACCGCAGCATCGTCATCAACTCCATAGGAGAACGATGCTGCTTTATCAGGTCACGCATCACCCGCATGTGCGGCGCAGAGTGGGAATAAAAAGCTTGATAGCCAACACAAAGCACGTTGCCAGGAGAATCCTCCTGGGAATGTCGGCACAAGCGACGCCAGTCGCACACCTGACACTCCCGCCGAAGTTGTACGTTTTCGCTCCCGCACCATTTTTGCAGCGTGGCGTCAAAAAGTTCGACTGATATACGACCAATATCTGCACGCACCCAACGCTCGAACAGAGCGATTAAAAATTGCCCCCACAGTTCAGCCGTCACCGAAGAAGCTGTCAGCTCGCCCCGGTCATCAAATTCTATATGGGGAATAAGTTGCACGGAGCGAAGACCCCGCTGTTTGAAATTCTGATAAAAATCGGCAGGTTGTAGCGCATCTTTATACTCTACAACCAGTTTATGCCTGTCCTCTTCAGCATTTACAACCTGACTTCCTGTCATGCGACTCTCTCAATCAATACGATTAGTTGATGTATATGCGTTACAGCAAACAGTATTGCAAGAGATAACACCGCGAGGGAGATCATAAATTTGTCACGGATGACGTTAAATTGAGAAAAATCACTATTAGTCACATCCATTAAATTACGATTACGGGTATAGCGCCAAAGTATTAATGCCACAATGGCGAGGATGCCAATAGAAATCCAGAACAACGCGCCGGCCTGATGCCAGTTGTGTTTAATTGCCAGCGCCATCAGCGCGCCATAACCCAGCATGGTGCGAAACCACGCCAACGATGTCCGTTCTGGCTGAAGTCCGGGATCAGCAATGCGTCTGGCTTTGCGACTATCCGGCATACAGCACCAGCCCCATGACTATTACCGCTACGATCATCAATATTAAGCTGATGATTAATAAGCTGTTGGTATAGGGTAAGTCCTCTTTCAGACGCATCGCTTTTTCATTGCGTAACCAGCGCAGATAGCCATACATCGCTAATCCGCCGGAAAACAGGCATAACAATAACGCCAGCAGCTCACGAATGACGGGCGTGGCGAAGTCTGGCGCAAGTTGATCCAACCCGACGCCCGCCGCCAGAAATCCCAACGCGGTACGGATCCATGCCAGAAATGTACGTTCATTAGCCAACGAAAAGCGGTAATCAGGCGCTTCTCCAAGGCGGGAAATTTTCATTGTTGCTCCTTTGCACTTTCACTAACGCTCTGCCTTTAGCGGTTATTTTTAAGAATTTCGTCCACCCGTTTCCTGATATGCTTTTGCCATCCACTACAAGGAGGTCTGATGGGTATCATAGCGCAAAATAAAAGCAGTTCACTGGGCATGCTGTTCGGTGCTATCGCTTTATTGATGGGTATTATCCACTTTTCATTCGGCCCTTTTGCCGCGCCACCACCAACGCTGGAAAGCATCGTGGCGGACAAAACGGCTGAAATTAAAAGAGGTCTTCTCGCCGGAATAAAAGGTGAAAAAATTACCACCGTGGAGAAAAAAGAGGACGTGGATGTCGATAAAATCCTCGATCAAGGCGGTATCGCACTGGCCATTGCCGCGCTACTCTGCGCATTTGTTGGCGGTATGCGTAAGGAAAATCGCTGGGGCATTCGAGGCGCACTGGTATTTGGCGGCGGGACGCTGGCTTTCCATACCTTACTTTTTGGTATCGGCATCGTGTGCAGCATTTTGCTGATATTCCTTATCTTTTCCTTCCTGACCGGCGGTTCACTGGTTTAAGCAACGCGGTAATGTTCAGAAATGCATTGTGAATGCCAGGTGGAGAACCATTTATGGCGACTCCACCCGGAAAAGCGTTAGCCGATACTCCAGAAAAGCACCGCCAGTAACTGTGGTGTGATAATGCGCAGGAACATAACTAACGGATACACCGTGGCGTAAGAGAGCGCTGCCGCGCCACTGGTAGGATGAAGATTATTGGCAAACGCCAGTGCCGGAGGATCGGTCATTGAACCCGCGAGCATCCCGCACATCGTGAGATAATTCATTTTGACTAACATCCGCGCCAGAATGCCAGCCGTGATCAGCGGAATTGCAGTAATCAATGCGCCATAGCCTATCCAGCTTAACCCTTCGCCATCCACCAGTGTATGGATAAAATCGCCGCCGGATTTCAGGCCAACTACCGAGAGAAACAGTACGATACCCAGTTCGCGCAGCGCCAGGTTGGCACTTGGCGGCATAAACCAGTAAAGCTTACCAATGCTGCCGATACGCCCGAGGATCAGCGCCATAATCAGCGGACCGCCCGCCAGCCCCAACTTCAACGCAGCCGGGAATCCAGGCACAAACACCGGAATGGAACCCAACAATACGCCAAGCCCAATACCAATAAACACCGGTAACATTTGTACCTGTTGCAATTTTTGCTGCGCATTACCTAATACATTAGCAACGGCATCAATCGCGGACGGGCGTCCAACCAGGTTGAGAATATCGCCAAATTGCAGGCTAATATCGCTACTTGCAACTAATTCAACGCCAGCACGGTTCAGGCGCGAAATAACGACGTCATAGCGCTCCTTAAAGTGCAGGTCGCGAATACGTTTACCAAGCACATTCTCATTGGTGACCACCACGCGTTCGACGCGCAGATCGGTGCCTTTCGTCGACAGCGAGGTATCCACTTCCTGACCAATCACCAATTGCGCATTATGTAAATCCGCAGGCTGCCCCACCAGATGAAGCAAATCGCCCAACTGAATAATGGTTTCCGGAGAAGGTACTTTGAGGGTTTCCTCTCGTTTCAATCGCGAGCAGATAACTTTATCGCCATTGAGAATCGGTACATCTTTAATCGCTAAATTATGTAAGTTAGGGTTATCAACACGGATGTTAATGGTCCTGATCAGCACGCTACCGTTAGTCCGCGTGGACTCGTGTTGCAACGCCTCAGTCTCAACATTGACGCGGAAAATAACCCGCAGCATCCACATAGTGAACAAAATGCCGCAAATCCCAAATGGATACGCCATCGCATAGCTCATCCCCATCTGATCGACCATCTCCATCGGTGTCCCCAGGTCGCGTAAGATCTGCTGACCTGCACCCAGCGCTGGTGTATTGGTGACCGCGCCGGAGAAAATCCCCAGTACCACGGGAAGTGGAATATCGAAAAGTTTATGCAGGATGGCGGTGACCAGACCACCGAGGATGACAACCAAAACAGCAAACAAATTGAGGCGTAATCCGGAGACACGCAACGAGGCAAAGAAGCCCGGCCCCACCTGAATACCGATAGTATAAACGAACAGGATCAGACCAAATTCCTGGATAACATGCAGCATGTCGCTGCTTAATGTCATCCCCGCCTGTGAAACAAAATGGCCGACGATGATCCCACCGAACAGCACGCCGCCAATGCCCAATCCAACACCGCGAAACTTGACGTTGCCGATAAACAACCCGACGACCGCCACCAAAGCCAGAATACTGACCGTTAATGCTATATCACTCATCGTCCATTTCTCTTGAAATAACATTTTAATTGCTACGGATTATGGCTGAATCGGTGAAGCAGATTTGCCTTATGGCGCACATTATCACGGTAAAGAAAGTGCCGGAACATCTTAAATTGGCGAAAATTAAAACATTGTTGAAGATTGCAGGCAAAAAAAGCCCCACCAAACTGGCGGGGCAAAGAGAATAGCTAATTAGCTATTTAACGCGGGACGTTCGCTGATAGCGATACGCTGCGCTGCGATGGGTTCAGGCTCATTACGAATTAAATCAATATGCAGTAAACCATTAACGAAGGTTGCGCCAGAGACTTCCATATTTTCAGCCAGCGTAAAGCTCAGGCTAAACGGCTGATTCATAAGCCCTTGATGCAGCCATTTCTTCTCTTCTTTTGGCTGCTCCGGCGTGCCTTTTACGCTCAGGCGCGTTCCTTCCAGTTGAATATCTAAATCTTCCTGACGAAAACCTGCCAGCGCAAGGGTAATGCGGTAGTGGTTATCGTCGCTTTTCTCAATGTTGTACGGCGGGAAGCTCTGGCTTTCACCGGCGTTTTGCAGTGCGTTGGCCAGTTTGTCAAAACCGATCCATTGACGCATCAGTGGGGATAAATCGAAGTTACGCATAGTCATTTCTCCTTCTAAGAAGCGAGTAAGTACCTGCAAATCCGAAGATTCGCATATGCTCCCTGACGGCGAGCATCAAATGTCAGGCCGCGCACTGCGGCCTTAGAGAATTAGTTGATTTCGATACGGCGCGGTTTTTTCGCTTCAGGAATCACGCGTTCGAGATCGATATACAGCAGACCGTTCACCAGGTTAGCGCCACGAACATGAATGTTCTCAGCTAACTGGAATTTACGTTCAAAGTTGCGTTCAGCGATGCCCTGGTACAGATAGGTGCGCTCTTTTTGTTCGTCGGCGTGAGCACCTTTCACTACCAGCAGATTGTCCTGGGTGGTAATTTCCAGTTCACTTTCGGCAAAGCCAGCCACCGCGATAGCAATGCGGTAATGGTTTTCGTCTACCAGTTCAACATTGTACGGAGGGTAGCCGCCATTACTCTGGCTCTGGTTGTTTTCTAAGTGGTTAAACAAACGATCAAATCCAATAGCAGAACGGTAAAGCGGGGATAAATCAAAGTTACGCATAATTAATAGCTCCTGAAATCAGCGAGAATGTAAGACCTTCCACAATGGACAGGTCGGATAGCCAGAACACCCATCAGGCGTGTTCTCATTGGCTACGGTATAAAAATGGGTCTGGATATGCACTTTTCAAGTCTTTTCGACGGACTTTTTTTTGCAGTTTGTGGTCTATTGCATAGACTGGGGGGCAGCACGAAACGTTAAAGTGCGATAGCCGCCACAGTGCGACATGATGATGATGTTATTTTCAGCAAGGGATCGCTATAACACATCATGCCAACACCAACGATCAACAGATGAATTTATTATGATAAGAAATGTGTTGTTAGCGCTCATGATATGCAGCGGAATGACGTTACTCGGAGGATGCTCCAGCGTAATGTCCCATACCGGGGGGAAGGAGGGAACGTATCCCGGCACCCGCGCCAGTGCCACCATGATTGGTGATGACACAACAAACTGGGGAACCAAATCGCTGGCAATTCTCGATATGCCATTTACCGCAGTCATGGATACGCTACTTCTGCCATGGGATGCGTTCCGCAAAGACAGTTCAGTGCGCTCGCGCGTGGAAAAAAGCGAAGCCGACGCGCAAGCCATCAATGCCGTAATTCCACCAGCCAGAATGCCCGTGAACTGATTTAGCGGCCAGTTTTGGTTATCCACAACTGGCCGGCTTCCATCCACGCCAGCCATTGACCATCCGGCGAGAAGACCACCGCGTCCGCCGAAGGTGAGTTGGCGTGATTTTCGGTTAAATACTCAACTTCGCCGCTTTGCGCGTGTACGCAGACAATACGGTTATCCAGCACAACGCCCAGCCATTCTCCCGATGGATGCCAGTTGAATGCTGACTGAATACCCGTTTTGTTATGTGTTAACTGGCGCGGTTCGCCGCCCTGTGGCGAGATAAGCCACAGTTGCACAATGCCGTTATCATCACGCATTAAAAACGCGATTTGCGTTCCTTGTGGGTTACACCGCACCCAGTGGCGCGGGACGTTGACTAACCCCGGGGAATTACGATGGTGCGTAAAGGTTAAACGTCGCTGCACGACGCCACGCGGTGGCGCGGGCAGAGTTGATTCCGTTCCGCTTAACGGCACATCACCTGCCGCTTTCCAGCCAATTTCATCTTGCGGCAATTCAACAATAAACAGCTCCGGCACTTTCTCGCCCTTTTGCGAAAGCGTATCGCCAATAAACGCCAGAGCGTGGTTTCCTACCCATCCTTCTTCATAAGCACGATTGATTTCATCACTGCCAGGCTGCGGCGTGGGCGTTGTTTTACTCACCAGCACGCACCAGTGGCTACCGCTGTATTCACGCGGATGCTGTTTTTGCACATTGACCGGACCAAACGGCGCTGCCACCCCGACGTTTCGCAAATCCAGCGCTGGATCGCGTTCATGCAGCACGTGGTCGTTATAGGTAAAACTCACCATTTCACCGTTTGGGCTAAAGACATGTACATGACTGCCGCCGCGTAACGCCCCTGGGGTGTACGGAGCAGTAATATCCATTGCATCGAGATTGCTCACCTTGCCGTCTTCAACAACCACGCCGCGACGGTGATGGAAATCGTAATGCCATGTTTCATCAGGATTTTCAGGGCCGTGGATGAAGATATACTTCTCTGACTTCGGATGAACGGTCACCACGCCGACATGCGCGCCCTGTGACGCGCGGTAGATAACCTCGACCTCGCCGGTATGGATATTCACACGCTCAATGGTTTCACCGGTAAACGACGCGCCAGAAGGACGCACGTCAAATATCAGCCACTGGCTGTCGGGCGTCCAGGTATTGGTATTGGTGAGCAGGTGATTACGGGGAGCAAAGGTTATCTGTTTCATGGCGCGGTCCTGATACAAAACGGTTCCCGCCATCATACTTCACAAGGACTTCACTTTCAGACATTAGTCTTTTGCCATCGTGATGAATGTGAGTGAAAAGATGGAACATTTTGACGTGGCGATTATTGGCCTCGGCCCGGCAGGGTCGGCGTTGGCGCGAAAGTTAGCAGGCAAAATGCAGGTGATCGCGCTGGATAAAAAGCACCAGCATGGTACTGAAGGTTTCAGCAAACCTTGTGGCGGTCTGCTGGCACCGGACGCGCAGCGATCTTTTATTCGCGATGGACTGACGCTTCCTGTCGATGTGATCGCTAATCCGCAGATTTTCAGCGTCAAAACCGTCGACGTCGCCGCATCTCTCACGCGTAACTACCAGCGAAGCTATATCAATATTAATCGCCACGCTTTCGACTTGTGGATGAAATCGCTGATCCCCGCCAGCGTTGAGGTTTATCACGATAGCCTGTGCCGGAAAATCTGGCGTGAGGATGACAAATGGCATGTCATTTTTCGTGCAGACGGCTGGGAGCAGCATATTACTGCCCGCTATCTGGTCGGTGCCGATGGTGCCAACTCGATGGTGCGGCGACATCTCTACCCGGACCATCAAATTCGTAAATATGTCGCTATCCAGCAATGGTTCGCAGAGAAACATCCGGTGCCGTTCTACTCCTGCATCTTTGATAATGCGATAACTGACTGTTACTCATGGAGTATCAGCAAAGACGGTTATTTTATCTTTGGCGGTGCCTATCCGATGAAAGACGGTCAGACACGTTTCACGGCGCTGAAAGAGAAAATGAGCGCCTTTCAGTTCCAGTTTGGTAAGGCGGTGAAAAGCGAAAAATGCACGGTGCTGTTTCCCTCACGCTGGCAGGATTTTGTCTGCGGTAAGGACAACGCCTTTCTGATTGGTGAAGCGGCGGGATTTATCAGCGCCAGCTCGCTGGAGGGGATTAGCTATGCGCTGGATAGTGCAGAGATTCTGTGTTCGGTGTTGCTGAAGCAGCCAGAGAAGATCAACGCCGCCTACTGGCGCACCACCCGCAAACTTCGTTTAAAGCTCTACGGCAAGATAGTAAAAAGCCGATGCCTGACCACACCGGCCTTAAGACAGTGGATTATGCGCAGTGGTGTGGCGCATATTCCACAGTTGAAAGGTTATCCAACGCGCTTCACATCGCCCACCAGCAGGATGTAAGAGAGCGCGCCAATCAACGCGACGGTGGAAATATAAACCAGTGCAGGTGCGAAACCGTAACCCTGCGCCAGGTACCCCACCACCAGCGGAACGGTGATGCCGCCCAGACCACCGGCGAAGTTAAACACGCCGCCGGTTAAACCAATCAGGCGCATCGGTGCCAGAGAAGAGACCAGCGACCAGGTAATCGAAGCAAAACCGTTGCCAAAGAATGCCAGCGCCATCAGGCACATAATCATCATCGGATCGTTGGTGTAGTTAGCGCCCATAATGCAGGTGGAGATCAGCAAGCCGCAGATAATCGGCGTTTTACGCGCAAAGCCCAGTGAAAAGCCCTTACGTACCAGCAGATCCGCGACCCAGCCAGAGAGCAGGACGCCGACAAACGCAGCGAGGAATGGCACCGTGGTCATAAAGCCTGCTTTCAGCGCGGTGATTCCTTTTTCCTGGGTTAAATAGTTCGGGAACCAGGTTAAGAAAAACCACAGTGTAGAAGCCACCGCAAATTGCCCAAGATAGACGCCGATCAGTTTACGATGGAACACCAGTTTCCAGTCTTTGGCTGTTAACGGCTGACGCGCCTCTTTTTTCACCGGCGCATCGCCATCCACCAGACCGCCGCCATCACGAATGTAATCCAGTTCAGCTTTGCTGATACCTTTGGTCAGGCGCGGCGGCTGATAAACCTTAAACCAAATCAGCGACCAGATAATGCCGATACCACCGGTGACAATGAACACCCAGTGCCAGCTCAACATCTCCTGGATCCAGATCAGCAGCGGAGTCAGAAACGCCAGACCGACAAACTGACCAGAAGTATAAAAACCAACGGCGGAAGCACGTTCATGCTCCGGGAACCAGCTGGTCACCATCCGGTTATTGGTCGGGAAAGCGGGCGCTTCGAAAATACCGGTTATCGCGGTCAACATAACAAATGACCACCGTAATAAAGATCATCACCAGCGTCAGATAACGCCGACGCCCCAGCTTTACTGCATTAACGGGAATATCCATAGCGAGCTGTCTCCAGATTTTGGGCATAGCGAAGCCGCTCACCATGCCCTGTAATTTACAGAGGGTTATATTTTTGTATTGCTGTTTTAGTGCCCGATGAGGGGCTTACGTGGCAGGAATTACCACTCTGCTACGCTGTTATCTTCATGACGCCAGAGCGGATTACGCCAGTCCGGGGCATTTTTACTGAACTCAATAACTTTAGCTTCGTCGATTTCCACGCCTAAGCCCGGTTTCGTTAGCGGTTTAAAGAAGCCGCCGACCATGCTGAAGTCCTCTTTGTTTTTCACAAAGTCGAGTAACTCCGCGCCTTTGTTGTAATGAATGCCCATACTTTGTTCCTGAAGTACGGCGTTATAGGAAACAAAGTCGATATGCAGGCAAGCCGCCAGTGCAATCGGTCCGAGCGGACAGTGCGGCGCAAGGGTCACATCATAGGCTTCTGCCATTGCGGCAATTTTGTAGCATTCGGTAATACCGCCTGCGTGGGAGAGATCCGGTTGCAGAATCGAAATACCGCCCGCCTCCAGCACGCGTTTAAAATCGAAGCGTGAGAACATGCGCTCACCCGCCGCCAGTGGAATATGCGTCTGTGCCGCCAGTTTCGGGTAGTATTCGGCTTGTTCCGCCAGCACCGGCTCTTCAATAAACAGTGGGCGATACGGCTCCAGTTCTTTAATCAGCACTTTCGCCATAGGCGCGCTGACGCGACCGTGGAAATCAAGGCCAAACTCAATCTGATTGCCAAAGGCTTCACGAATTTGTGCCACGGTGTTGACCGCCGCATCCACCGCGCGGGAGTTATCAATCAGCCCAAGTTCTTCGCAACCATTCAACTTGAAGGTATCGAAGCCAATTTCACGCAGAGTTTTAATGCCGTCGATAACATCCGCCGGACGATCGCCACCGACCCAACTGTAGGCTTTGATTTTGTCGCGAACCAAGCCGCCCATCAGTTGCCAGACTGGCGCATTCAGCACTTTGCCTTTGATATCCCATAACGCCTGGTCAATCCCGGCAATGGCGCTCATCAGGATCGGACCACCACGATAAAATCCGGCACGATACATCACTTGCCATAAGTCGTTGATGCGCGAAGGATCCTGACCAATCAAATAGTCACCCAGCTCGTGAACTGCCGCTTCAACCGTGCGCGCGCGGCCTTCAATCACTGGCTCGCCCCAACCGACCACGCCTTCATCGGTTTCAATTTTCAGGAACATCCAACGGGGAGGTAAACGATACGTGGTAATTTTGGTGATTTTCATTGCACTGCCTCTCGATACGCCTTAACAAATGCTGCAGCCTGCTACGTGGTACGTTCTACGGATTGCCCGGTGCCTGCGCGCCGTGCAATTGGGTTTCTTCACCACGCATATCATTGTGGTTATCGTCATGAGAGAGGCACACGCTGGGGATTATGGAGATATTCCCCAGTCAATTGCGATGTAGCACACTGTCATGTGATTTCCTTTAACCTTCGTGTCGAACTGGCAATCATGCTGAGTGCTGCCTGCTCTGCCGCATCGCCGTCCTGATGCCGTATCGCATCGAATAACACTTTATGTTCCAGGAGAGTTTGTGGCATGTTGGCCTCATCCCCTCGCCAGGTTCGTTCAAAAACCGCTCGCTGCAACGAACTGATCGCGATGCTAAGTTGCTGTAACACCGGGTTATGCACCGATTGCAGTACCGCCTCGTGATAGCGAATATCCGCTTCGTTAAACGCCTCGCGATCCTGATTGTTGGCAATCATCTCGTTCAGCGCGGACTCAATCTGCGCCAGATCGCTGGAGGTCGCGCGCTCCGCCGCCCAGCGGGCAATCGCCGGTTCCACCAGATTTCGCACTTCGCTCATTGCACTGATAAGCCGTGGGTCGTAGTCGTTTTCCAGCACCCATTGCAGTACGTCAGTGTCGAGGTAATTCCACTGGTTACGCGCTGTCACAAACGCCCCGCGATAACGTTTCATTTCAATCAGCCGCTTCGCCATCAGCGAACGGAACACTTCACGGATGATGTTGCGCGAGGTTGCAAACTCCTCACAGAGTTCCGCCTCGGCCGGAAGCGGTGAGCCAGGCACGTATTTGCCGTGAACGATCTGTTTACCCAGTGTAATGACGATGCGATCGGTTTTATTGAGAGTCATGGAGAGTCCTTGTGCTCTGTATGTTCTTCTCTACTTTACCCCGATCGATGCATAACGCGGCAACTTTGTAGTACCAGCGTGATGACATTCGCGTTTGCCGTGTGTGTAATGTAGTACAGGTTAATATTATTGTACTACAATTTAGATCACAAAAAGAACAACGGGTAAGAAAATGTCCTGCCTCAGGCAGAAATCTGAAAAGGGATGTCGGGCGCTAAACAGGGGGAAATAAGAGTATGCTTTCAACGGCTTAGCCACTCGTTTAAAGGATTAATTATGAAGTTGAATTTTAAGGGATTTTTTAAGGCTGCCGGTTTGTGTTCTTTGGCATTCGCGTTGACCGGATGTCTAACAGCAGGACTGCTTTTCAATACCGCAAGCCCTCCACATGCCGAACAATGGCGGTCAGACTCAATTAAGGGTTTATCGCTGGCAGAGGATAGTAATGGTACGAAAGGCTATGTTTTTGTAGGAGAATCGCTGGACTACCTGTTGACCAACGGCGGCGATGAGGTGGTTAAAATGCTGAACGATCCGGCAATTCATGGCGCAAGAATCACCGTTTCCGATAATGCGAAATTTATTTTAAGCAGCGGTCATAAGAATTTTTCTGGTGCTATTACGCTCTATTACGACTGGAACGGTGAGGAAGATAAAGCTCTGGCGACACAATATGGTTTTATTTGTGATACCCAGCGTTGTACATGGATGCTGGACAGCCTGAAAGGCTCTATCCACCAGAAAAATAAAAAAGCAGATTACTCAAATATGATGGTTTTCCACCAACCCTTTACGGTGGGATTTTATGCGTACAAAACAACAGATGGAGTTCCGCGCGGCCTCGCTAATGCTCTGCTGCCAGTCACTCTTACGCTGGATATAGTAACGTCACCACTTCAGTTCCTGATTTTATGCACGACCAGAAATTGTTAATCGCTGCGGGCAAACGCGTTCGTGCTGTTTGCCCGCCCACTGATTAATTCAGCACATACTTCTCAATGGCAAACGCCACGCCATCTTCAAGGTTGGATTTAGTGACAAAGTTCGCCACTTCCTTCACCGAAGGAATAGCGTTATCCATCGCCACACCGACGCCTGCATATTCAATCATTGCGATGTCGTTTTCCTGATCGCCAATCGCCATGATTTCTTCCGGTTTAATACCTAACACGTCGGCCAATGATTTCACACCCGTACCTTTGTTAACGCGTTTATCGAGGATTTCGAGGAAGTACGGCGCACTTTTCAGCACGGTATATTTCTCTTTCACTTCCTGCGGAATACGCGCAATGGCCTGGTCGAGGATGGCGGGTTCATCAATCATCATCACTTTCAGGAGCTGTATATTGGGGTCCATTTTTTCCGCTTCGCAGAATACCAGCGGAATGGTAGCCACAAATGATTCATGCACCGTGTAATAGCTGATATCACGGTTAGCGGTGTACAGCGTGGTGCGGTCCAGCGCGTGGAAATGGGAACCGACTTCGCGAGAGAGTTTTTCCAGGAAACGGTAGTCGTCATAGCTCAGGGCTGTTTGCGCCACAGTGCTGCCATCGGCGGCCTTCTGCACCAACGCGCCGTTGTAAGTAATGCAGTAGTCGCCTGGCTGTTCCATATGCAGCTCTTTCAAATAGCTGTGAACGCCTGCATAAGGGCGGCCCGTCGTTAGCACAACATTCACGCCACGGGCGCGAGCTGCGGCAATCGCATTTTTAACGGCGGGTGAAATGGTGTGATCGGGCAGCAGAAGGGTGCCATCCATATCGATAGCAATGAGTTTGATAGCCATGAGTTCCCCAGGTAGATTGATTCCTGACCCATGCTAACGCGATTGCGCTCAAAAATCAGTACAACACCCGAGGGAAAAGGGGGATGCAACGCGCGTTGCGTGCCCCCCTTTTGCTTAGCTGAAAAGTTTTCCTTTTAGCAACTCCATGCCTGCGGAAAGCAGATCGTTATTGGCTTGCGGCGAAACTTCGCCCTGCGGCGATAGAGCATCAATAATCTTCGGTAATTGTTCCGCCAGCATGTTGGAAGCAGCACTGGTATCAACACCGAGTTTTTGTCCAAGATCGGACACCGCATTTGTGCCAAGTGCCGATTCCAGTTGTTCGCCGCTCACCGGTTGATTGCTTTGTTGATTACTCAACCAGGTTGTGAGAATGGCACCTAAGCCGCCACTTTGCAGTTTTTCCAGCAGTACCTGAACGCCGCCCTGCTCCTCGACCCAACTTAAAATCGCCTGATATTTCCCCGCATCGCCTTTCAAAAAGGCACCTACAACTTCATCAAAAAGCCCCATGATAATCACCTGTAAAGCGTTACGCGTTGACTCAAAAAGTATAGTTCTGCGGGATGATAATTGCGGATTACAGGAATAAAAAGGGCGGAGATGATCTCCGCCCTTTTCTTATCGCTTCTTGCCGGATGCGGCGTTAACGCCTTCTCCTGCCTACAAAATCATGAAAATTCAATATATTGCATGAGTCTTGTAAGCCTGATAAGCGTAGCGCATCAGGCACGCTCGCATTGTTAACGCCATTAAATATCGATATTCGCCGCTTTCAGTGCGTTCTCTTCGATAAATGCACGACGCGGTTCAACGGCGTCGCCCATCAGCGTGGTGAACAGCTGGTCGGCGGCAATCGCATCCTTAACGGTAACGCGCAGCATACGACGGCTTTCCGGGTCCATAGTGGTTTCCCACAGCTGTTCCGGGTTCATCTCGCCCAGACCTTTATAACGCTGGATGGAGAGGCCGCGACGGGACTCTTTCACCAGCCAGTCCAGCGCCTGCTCGAAGCTGGCTACCGGCTGACGACGCTCACCACGTTCTATAAACGCATCTTCTTCCAGCAAGCCACGCAGTTTCTCGCCCAGAGTGCAGATACGACGATATTCGCCACCGGTGATGAACTCGTGATCCAGCGGGTAGTCAGTATCCACGCCGTGGGTACGCACGCGAACAATCGGCTCGAACAGGTTTTTCTCGGCATTGGTGTGGACATCAAACTTCCACTGGCTGCCGTGCTGCTCTTTGTCGTTCAGTTCGCTGACCAGCGCGTTCACCCAACGGGTAACGGTCTGCTCATCAGAGAGGTCGGCTTCCGTCAGCGTCGGCTGATAAATAAGCTCTTTCAGCATTGCTTTCGGATAACGACGCTCCATACGCACGATCATTTTCTGCG
Organism: Escherichia sp. E2586; assembly: GCF_005781105.1. Classification (NCBI taxonomy): domain Bacteria; kingdom Pseudomonadati; phylum Pseudomonadota; class Gammaproteobacteria; order Enterobacterales; family Enterobacteriaceae; genus Escherichia; species Escherichia sp. E2586. The sequence goes on along the minus strand of NZ_VATN01000001.1, from coordinate 54,940 downwards.
CCGCATTGTACTCAGACACCAGTTTTTCTAACGCTTCGCCCGCTAAAGCTGGTGCGCTGGCGTTGGTATGTAAGGAAGCACCATCCAGTGCGATGGAGATTTGGTACTGATCCATCGCTTCATCGTCTTTAATGTACTGTTCCTGCTTACCTTTCTTCACTTTGTACAGCGGCGGTTGGGCAATGTAAACGTGACCACGTTCGATGATTTCTGGCATCTGACGATAGAAGAAGGTCAACAGCAGCGTACGAATGTGCGAGCCGTCGACGTCCGCATCGGTCATGATGATGATGCTGTGATAACGCAGTTTGTCTGGGTTGTACTCGTCACGGCCAATCCCGCAGCCAAGCGCGGTGATCAGCGTCGCCACTTCCTGGGAAGCTAGCATCTTATCGAAGCGGGCTTTCTCGACGTTGAGGATTTTACCTTTCAACGGCAGAATCGCCTGGTTCTTGCGGTTACGCCCCTGTTTTGCAGAGCCGCCCGCAGAGTCCCCTTCCACAAGGTACAGTTCAGAAAGCGCCGGATCGCGTTCCTGACAGTCCGCCAGTTTGCCCGGCAGGCCAGCTAAATCCAGCGCACCTTTACGACGGGTCATTTCACGAGCGCGACGCGCAGCTTCACGGGCGCGGGCAGCATCGATAATTTTGCCAACCACGATTTTCGCGTCGGTCGGATTTTCCAGCAGGTATTCCGCCAGCAGTTCGTTCATCTGCTGTTCAACCGCCGATTTCACCTCAGAAGAAACCAGTTTGTCTTTGGTCTGGGAGGAGAATTTCGGGTCCGGCACTTTCACGGAAACGACCGCAATCAGGCCTTCACGCGCATCGTCACCGGTGGCGCTGACTTTGGCTTTTTTGCTGTAGCCTTCTTTGTCCATGTAGGCGTTCAGAGTACGGGTCATCGCCGCACGGAAGCCTGCCAGGTGAGTACCGCCGTCACGCTGCGGAATGTTGTTGGTAAAGCAGTAGATGTTTTCCTGGAAGCCATCGTTCCACTGCAGCGCCACTTCAACGCCGATACCGTCTTTTTCGGTTGAGAAATAGAAGATATTTGGGTGGATCGGCGTTTTGTTCTTGTTCAGATACTCAACGAACGCCTTGATACCGCCTTCATAGTGGAAGTGGTCTTCTTTACCATCACGCTTGTCTTTCAGACGAATGGAAACGCCGGAGTTGAGGAACGACAACTCACGCAGACGTTTCGCCAGAATTTCATATTCGAACTCGGTCACATTGGTGAAGGTTTCGAGGCTGGGCCAGAAACGCACCATCGTACCGGTTTTATCGGTGTCGCCAGTAACCGCCAGCGGAGCCTGCGGTACACCGTGTTCGTAGATCTGACGGTGAATTTTACCCTCGCGCTGGATAACCAGCTCCAGTTTTTGCGACAGGGCGTTTACTACCGAAACACCAACGCCGTGCAGACCGCCGGACACTTTATAGGAGTTATCGTCAAATTTACCGCCTGCGTGCAGGACGGTCATGATCACTTCCGCCGCCGATACGCCCTCTTCCGGGTGAATACCGGTCGGAATACCGCGCCCGTCGTCCTGTACAGAGACAGAGTTATCGGCGTGAATGGTGACGATAATTTCTTTACAGTGACCCGCGAGCGCTTCGTCGATAGCGTTATCTACCACCTCGAATACCATGTGGTGCAGACCGGTGCCGTCATCCGTGTCGCCGATATACATACCCGGGCGCTTACGCACCGCATCCAGCCCTTTCAGGACTTTGATACTGGAGGAGTCATAAGAATTCGACATCAACGTTTCTCGCTCATTTATACTTGGGTTAATCCGTTATTTTACCCTTTTCCACGGTAAACATCTTCGAATTTTCGTCCGACATGTCTATAACGTGTTCAGCACTGATCGCGCTGACAAAGACCTGTGATTGCGTCGCTTTTAAGCGGCTGGCAAGCAGCCCGCGACGCTCATCATCAAGCTCAGAGGCAAAATCATCTATCAGGTAGAGACACCGCCGCCCGCTTTCACGGGTGAGGAACTCTCCTTGCGCCAGACGTAAGGCGCACATCAGCAGCTTAAGCTGCCCACGCGATAAGGTATCTTCCACCGGCGCACCGTCGGCGCGAATGCGTAAGTCCGCTTTATGCGGGCCGTGCGCGGTGTAGGTTAGCTGGCGATCGCGGTCAAAATTACGTTCCAGCACCTCAGCGTACTCTGTCTCTTTCTCCCAGCCGCGCTGAAAAGAGAAAGTCAGAGAAAACTCAGGGAGAAATTGCTTACAGGTATCGGCCATATCGGCCGCAATACCGGCGCTATACTCCGCGCGCCAGGTGCTGATTTGCTCCGCCAGCGGGATCAATTCTTTATCCCACGGGCGTAGCTGTTCGTAACGTGTCACCTGGCGCAGCGCCGCATTACGCTGCTTGAGCAACCGCTTGAGATTGCTCCAGGCGGTGAAAAATCCAGGTTCGTTGTGAAAGCATCCCCAGTCGAGGAATGCTCTTCTGTATTTGGGGCCGCCGTTGAGTAAAGTAAACCCTTCAGGCGTTATCAACTGCATCGGCATCAGGTGCGCCAGGTCCGCGACTTTATGCCCGTCAGTACCGTCGATGCGGACTTTGCTGTCGCCCTGTTTGTCTTTGGTTAAGCCAATTGCCGTCTCGCGCTCTTCGCCCTGCAAACGCCCGTGGAGCACAAATGCTTCCTGCTCATGGCGAATAACGCGACCAATCTGCAAACTACGAAACGCCCGACCGTGGCCGAGCGTATAGATGGCTTCCAGCACGCTGGTTTTGCCACTGCCGTTGGCACCTACCAGAAAGTTAAAGCCAGGAGATAAAGCGAGATCCGCGGTTTCGATATTGCGGAAATCGCGGATCAACAAGCGGGTGAGGGACATTACAGTCTCATTGGCATGACAACATAAGCCGCGCTCTGGCTAGCCGCATCTTCAATCTGCACGCTGGAAACCGAATCGGTCAGCATCATGCGGACATTTTCGCATTTCAGTGCGTTCAGGACATCCAGCACATAGCTGACGTTGAAGCCGATTTCCATCTCCGCACCGCTATAGGTAACGTCGAGGATCTCTTCCGCTTCTTCCTGTTCCGGGTTGTTGGCGGTGATTTTCAGCTGGTTTTCGCTGACATACAGACGCACGCCACGGAATTTCTCGTTAGAGAGAATTGCCGCACGAGCAAAAGCCTGTTTGAGTAAATCACAGCCTGCTTCCAGATGTTTGTCCGGATTCTTCGGCAGAACACGGCGGTAATCCGGGAAGCGACCATCAACCAGTTTGGAAGTGAAGATAAAGTCGCCGACGTGGGCACGAATATTGTTGCTACCAATCTGCACGCGCAGCGGATTGTCGCCGCCGTCGAGCATACGCATCAGTTCAATCACACCTTTACGCGGCACGATCACCGAATGGCTTGGCAAAGATTGACCAATTGGCATTGAACAGACCGCCAGACGGTGGCCGTCGGTCGCCACGGTGCGCAGTTCTTCACCTTCGGTTTCAAACAGCATACCGTTTAAGTAATAGCGAACGTCCTGATGCGCCATAGAAAACTGGGTCGCTTCAATCAGACGCTTCATCGTCGCCTGTGGCAGGGTAAATTCGACTTCGCTCTGCCAGTCATCGAGGTTCGGGAAATCCGCCGCAGGCAGAGTGGAAAGCGAAAAACGGCTACGCCCGGAGCGCACCAACATTCGCTCACCTTCCAGCTGCACGGCAATTTCCGCGCCTTCAGGCAGACCACGGCAGATATCAAAGAATTTGCGCGCCGGAACGGTCGTCGCCCCTGGTTCGTGCGGCTGAACCAGCGCAACGCGTGCCACCATTTCCATCTCGAGATCAGTACCGGTCAGCGACAACGTACCGTCAGCAACCTGTAACAGCAGATTACCGAGAATCGGTAGCGTAGGACGACCACCTAACGGACCGCTCACCTGTTGTAGCGGTTTTAATAAATGCTCACGTTCTACGGTAAATTTCATAGGTTTACGATGACAATGTTCTGATTAAATTAGAGAAATCTTCTTTGATATCGTGGCTCTCTTCACGCAATTGCTCGATCTTACGGCAGGCATGAAGCACCGTCGTGTGGTCACGACCACCAAACGCATCGCCAATCTCCGGCAGACTGTGGTTAGTCAGCTCTTTCGCCAGCGCCATCGCCATCTGACGTGGACGCGCTACCGAACGGGATCGACGTTTGGAAAGGAGATCCGCGACTTTGATCTTGTAGTACTCTGCCACCGTCTTCTGAATATTGTCGATAGTGACCAGTTTTTCCTGCAAAGCCAGTAAGTCGCGCAGCGCCTCACGTACGAAGTCAATCGTGATCGCCCGTCCGGTAAAGTTGGCGTTAGCAATGACGCGGTTCAGCGCCCCTTCCAGCTCACGTACGTTAGATCGTAGACGCTTGGCAATAAAGAACGCGACTTCGCCCGGCAAACGAATGTCGTTTTCGTCGGCCTTTTTCATCAGGATCGCCACGCGGGTTTCCAGCTCTGGCGGTTCGATCGCTACAGTCAGCCCCCAGCCGAAGCGAGATTTCAAACGATCCTCAACACCGTTGATCTCTTTCGGATAGCGATCCGACGTGAGGATGATCTGCTGATTACCTTCCAGCAGGGCGTTAAAGGTATGGAAAAACTCTTCCTGGGATCGTTCTTTATTGGCGAAAAACTGAATATCGTCGATCAGCAGCGCATCAACGGAACGGTAGTAGCGTTTAAACTCTTCGATCGCATTGTTTTGCAGGGCTTTTACCATGTCCTGAACAAAGCGTTCGGAGTGCATATAAACCACTTTGGCATTCGGCTTGCGCGCCATAATGCCATTACCCACCGCATGAAGCAGGTGGGTTTTACCCAGCCCCGTGCCGCCATAAAGGAACAGCGGGTTATAGGCGCCGCCCGGGTTGTCTGCCACCTGGCGAGCCGCCGCGCGCGCCAGCTGGTTAGATTTACCTTCGACGAAGTTATCAAACGTATGTTTAACGTTGACGTTGGAACGATAGGTCGGTTCTGCCGGAGCCGGAACATTATCCCAGCCTGAGCGCGTAGAAGGCGCAGCACGTTGCGGCTGCACCTGCGCTGCCTGAGCGGGTGCAACTGTATTGCTGGCAGGGACTTTCAGCGTTTGTGTCACGGGCTTTGTGCCCACTTCAAAACGCAGCTGTGGGGCATCCGCTCCGCAGAAACTGGTTAGCAGTCCATTGATATTATTAAGGTACTTGTCCCTTACCCAATCGAGGACAAAACGGTTTGGCGCGTACAAGGCCAGCGTGTTATCGCTCAGTTCCGCCTGCAATGGGCGTATCCACATACTGAATTCTGTGGCTGGTAACTCATCCTGCAATCGGGCAAGACACTGCTGCCAAAGCGAAAGTGACACGGCGGACTCCACTCGAACAAAAGTCGATTATGACTAAGGCTGAAACATTCATGATTGTTGACGCACGTCGAAAAGACCCTGCATGAGGGTGACGCACGAACCGCTGTCTGCGGTTATATGCCCGATCAAGATCCTGCAAAACGATCGGGACCGCGGATCATAGCCTAAACTGCGCAAGAGATCTTCTGTTTCTCACAGATTTTCCCGATTTATCCACAGGGCTTTCCAGAACTCGCTAAGTGTAAACGATCCTGCCGCAAGGCGGGCACGATTTACGCCGCATATTGGAAAATTTAATGACCTTAGACAAAATTAGGCTTAATCGATCTAAGAAAGATCCTGGACGATCCTTGCGCTTTACCCGGTAGCCCGTATAATCCTCGCCCCGGCGCGCTATGCTGGTTTTCACTGGTGTGAGGCCGTACATTTTCCCAGCGAAAAGGTGCGGAAAAGCGCGGTAAATAAGGAAAGAGAATTGACTCCGGAGTGTACAATTATTACAATCCGGCCTCTTTAATCACCCATGGCTTCGGTGTCCATCGTTTCATTTTTCGGCGGATATCCAATAAAGCCATTGAATTTATTCAAGTTTAGGTAGAAATCGCCATGAAACGCACTTTTCAACCGTCTGTACTGAAGCGCAACCGTTCTCACGGCTTCCGTGCTCGTATGGCTACTAAAAATGGTCGTCAGGTTCTGGCACGTCGTCGTGCTAAAGGCCGCGCTCGTCTGACCGTTTCTAAGTAATATAGCTAACCCCTGCGTGGTTAAGCTCGCATTTCCCAGGGAGTTACGTTTGTTAACTCCCAGTCAATTCACATTCGTCTTCCAGCAGCCACAACGGGCTGGCACGCCGCAAATTACCATTCTCGGCCGCCTGAATTCGCTGGGGCATCCCCGTATCGGTCTTACTGTCGCCAAGAAAAACGTTCGACGCGCGCATGAACGCAATCGGATTAAACGTCTGACGCGTGAAAGCTTCCGTCTGCGCCAACATGAACTCCCGGCTATGGATTTCGTGGTGGTGGCGAAAAAAGGGGTTGCCGACCTCGATAACCGTGCTCTCTCGGAAGCGTTGGAAAAATTATGGCGCCGCCACTGTCGCCTGGCTCGCGGGTCCTGATAGCCCTCATTCGGGTCTATCAACGCCTGATTAGTCCGCTACTCGGGCCGCATTGTCGTTTCACTCCAACCTGTTCAAGCTACGGAATTGAGGCATTGCGCAGGTTTGGAGTGATAAAAGGCAGTTGGTTGACGGTGAAACGCGTATTAAAATGCCACCCTTTACACCCTGGTGGTGACGATCCCGTCCCGCCCGGACCATTTGATACCAGAGAACACTAACGATGGATTCGCAACGCAATCTTTTAGTCATCGCTTTGCTGTTCGTGTCTTTCATGATCTGGCAAGCTTGGGAGCAGGATAAAAACCCGCAACCTCAGGCCCAACAGACCACGCAGACAACGACCACCGCAGCGGGTAGCGCCGCCGACCAGGGCGTACCGGCCAGTGGCCAGGGGAAACTGATTTCGGTTAAGACCGACGTGCTTGATCTGACCATCAACACCCGTGGTGGTGATGTTGAACAGGCTCTGCTCCCGGCTTACCCGAAAGAGCTGAACTCTACCCAGCCGTTCCAGCTGCTGGAAACTTCACCGCAGTTTATTTATCAGGCACAGAGCGGTCTGACCGGTCGTGATGGCCCGGATAACCCGGCTAACGGCCCGCGTCCGCTGTATAACGTTGAAAAAGACGCTTATGTGCTGGCTGAAGGCCAAAACGAACTGCAGGTGCCGATGACGTATACCGACGCGGCAGGCAACACGTTTACCAAAACGTTTGTCCTGAAACGTGGTGATTACGCTGTCAACGTCAACTACAACGTGCAGAACGCTGGCGAAAAACCGCTGGAGATCTCCACCTTTGGTCAGTTGAAGCAATCCATCAATCTGCCACCGCATCTCGACACTGGAAGCAGCAACTTCGCACTGCATACCTTCCGTGGCGCAGCGTACTCCACGCCTGACGAGAAGTACGAGAAATACAAGTTCGATACCATTGCCGATAACGAAAACCTGAACATCTCTTCGAAAGGTGGTTGGGTGGCGATGCTGCAACAGTATTTCGCGACTGCGTGGATCCCGCATAACGACGGCACCAACAACTTCTACACCGCTAATCTGGGTAACGGCATCGCCGCTATCGGCTATAAATCTCAGCCGGTACTGGTTCAGCCTGGTCAGACTGGCGCGATGAACAGCACCCTGTGGGTTGGCCCAGAAATCCAGGACAAAATGGCAGCTGTTGCTCCGCACCTGGATCTGACCGTTGATTACGGTTGGTTGTGGTTCATTTCTCAGCCGCTGTTCAAACTGCTGAAATGGATCCATAGCTTTGTGGGTAACTGGGGCTTCTCCATTATCATCATCACCTTTATCGTTCGTGGCATCATGTACCCGCTGACCAAAGCGCAGTACACCTCCATGGCGAAGATGCGTATGCTGCAGCCGAAGATTCAGGCTATGCGTGAGCGTCTGGGCGATGACAAACAGCGTATCAGCCAGGAAATGATGGCGCTGTACAAAGCTGAGAAGGTTAACCCGCTGGGCGGCTGCTTCCCGCTGATTATCCAGATGCCAATCTTCCTGGCGTTGTACTACATGCTGATGGGTTCCGTTGAACTGCGTCAGGCACCGTTCGCACTGTGGATCCACGACCTGTCTGCACAGGACCCGTACTATATCCTGCCGATCCTGATGGGCGTAACGATGTTCTTCATTCAGAAGATGTCGCCGACCACTGTGACCGACCCGATGCAGCAGAAGATCATGACCTTTATGCCGGTCATCTTCACCGTGTTCTTCCTGTGGTTCCCGTCAGGTCTGGTGCTGTACTATATCGTCAGCAACCTGGTTACCATTATTCAGCAGCAGCTGATTTACCGTGGTCTGGAAAAACGTGGCCTGCATAGCCGCGAGAAGAAAAAATCCTGATTCGGTGAGTTTTCGCTAAAATAAGGGCGGTCAGTTGACCGCCTTTTTTCTTTTCGTAGGGCGGATAAGCACCGCGCATCCGCCACACAAAGCAACAGGAACATCATGAGCGATAATGACACTATCGTAGCCCAGGCCACGCCTCCGGGACGTGGCGGCGTTGGCATCCTGCGCATCTCCGGCCTCAAAGCCCGTGAAGTTGCCGAAACCGTGCTGGGTAAACTGCCTAAGCCGCGCTACGCCGATTATCTTCCGTTTAAAGACGCCGACGGCAGCGTGCTCGATCAGGGGATTGCGCTATGGTTCCCTGGCCCGAACTCGTTCACCGGCGAAGATGTGCTGGAACTGCAGGGTCATGGCGGTCCGGTGATCCTCGACCTGCTGTTAAAACGTATTCTGACCATTCCCGGCCTGCGAATTGCCCGCCCTGGCGAATTTTCAGAACGCGCGTTTCTTAACGATAAACTTGATTTAGCCCAGGCAGAAGCGATTGCCGATCTGATCGATGCCAGCTCGGAACAGGCAGCCCGTTCGGCGCTTAATTCGCTGCAAGGCGCGTTCTCCGCACGGGTTAATCATCTGGTAGAAGCCCTTACCCACCTGCGTATTTACGTCGAAGCGGCGATTGATTTCCCCGATGAAGAGATCGATTTCCTCTCCGACGGCAAAATTGAAGCCCAGCTCAATGACGTGATTGCCGATCTTGACGCGGTACGCGCCGAAGCTCGTCAGGGCAGCCTGTTGCGCGAAGGGATGAAAGTGGTGATTGCCGGACGTCCTAACGCCGGTAAATCGAGCCTGCTGAACGCGCTGGCTGGGCGTGAAGCGGCGATCGTAACTGATATCGCCGGAACCACGCGTGACGTGCTGCGCGAGCATATCCACATTGACGGGATGCCTCTGCATATCATCGATACCGCCGGGCTACGCGAAGCCAGCGATGAAGTGGAACGTATTGGTATCGAGCGCGCATGGCAGGAAATTGAACAAGCCGACCGTGTGCTGTTTATGGTTGATGGCACCACCACGGATGCCGTTGATCCGGCAGTGATCTGGCCGGAATTTATCGCCCGTCTGCCCGCCAAACTACCGATCACCGTCGTGCGCAATAAAGCCGATATCACCGGCGAAACGCTGGGAATGAGCGAAGTGAACGGTCACGCGTTAATTCGTCTCTCGGCAAGAACTGGTGAAGGTGTGGACGTGCTGCGTAACCATCTCAAACAGAGCATGGGCTTTGACACCAACATGGAAGGCGGCTTCCTGGCACGTCGTCGCCACCTACAGGCACTGGAACAGGCAGCGGAGCATTTGCAGCAAGGTAAAGCGCAACTGTTGGGCGCATGGGCGGGCGAATTGCTGGCGGAAGAGCTGCGCCTGGCGCAGCAGAACTTGAGCGAGATTACCGGGGAGTTTACCTCTGACGACCTACTGGGGCGGATTTTCTCCAGCTTCTGTATTGGTAAGTAACCGCACTTACGAAGCCGCATCTGGTAGTCAGGATGCGGCTTTGTTTTCCTGTTTGCATTCTTTTTATTAATCAATTCATCTTATAAACATTAAAATTTTAATGCAGCGTATTTTTCTGAAAAAAACATTTAATAATGCATCTCGAACGATTGTGATTCGATTCACATTTAATAAACTTAGGAATAGATATAAAAATCTTAATGTAATAGTGTAGCAACATGTCTTTCGAGGATAAGTGCATTATGAATATCTTACATATATGTGTGACCTCAAAGTGGTTCAATATTGACAACAAGATTGTCGATCACCGCCCTTAATTTGCCCTTCTGTAGCCATCACCAGAGCCAAACCAATTAGATTCAATGTGATCTATTAGTTTGCCATGCCTTAATTTTACCTTTTAGACAAGCCATTATTGCTTTATCTATTTGCTCGTCTAAATAAATGTACTCGTATACATAATTATGGTGAATTAATGGTTATTGCAGACGCAATATTCACAGGGATCACTGTAATTAAAATAAATGAAGGATTATGCAATGGAAAACTTTAAACATCTCCCTGAACCGTTCCGCATTCGTGTTATTGAGCCAGTAAAACGTACGACTCGCGCTTACCGTGAAGAAGCGATTATTAAATCTGGTATGAACCCGTTCCTGCTGGATAGCGAAGATGTGTTTATCGATTTACTGACCGACAGCGGCACCGGGGCGGTAACGCAGAGTATGCAGGCTGCGATGATGCGCGGCGACGAAGCCTACAGTGGCAGCCGCAGCTACTACGCGTTAGCCGAGTCAGTAAAAAATATCTTTGGTTATCAATACACTATTCCGACCCACCAGGGCCGTGGCGCAGAGCAAATCTATATTCCAGTACTGATTAAAAAACGCGAGCAGGAAAAAGGTCTGGATCGCAGCAAAATGGTGGCGTTCTCTAACTATTTCTTCGATACCACTCAGGGCCATAGCCAGATTAACGGCTGTACCGTGCGTAACGTCTATATCAAAGAAGCCTTCGATACTGGCGTACGTTACGACTTTAAAGGCAACTTTGACCTCGAAGGATTAGAACGCGGTATTGAAGAAGTTGGCCCGAATAACGTGCCGTATATCGTTGCGACCATTACCAGCAACTCCGCAGGCGGCCAGCCGGTTTCACTGGCAAATATGAAAGCGATGTACAGCATTGCGAAGAAATACGATATTCCGGTAGTGATGGACTCCGCGCGCTTTGCCGAAAACGCCTATTTCATCAAACAGCGTGAAGCGGAATATAAAGACTGGACTATCGAGCAGATCACTCGCGAAACCTATAAATATGCCGATATGCTGGCGATGTCCGCCAAGAAAGATGCGATGGTGCCGATGGGCGGCCTGCTGTGCGTGAAAGACGACAGCTTCTTCGATGTCTACACCGAATGCAGAACGCTGTGCGTAGTGCAGGAAGGCTTCCCGACTTATGGCGGTCTGGAAGGCGGTGCGATGGAGCGTCTGGCGGTGGGGCTGTATGACGGCATGAACCATGACTGGCTGGCTTATCGTATTGCGCAGGTGCAGTATCTGGTCGATGGTCTGGAAGAGATTGGCGTAGTATGCCAGCAGGCGGGCGGTCATGCGGCGTTCGTTGATGCCGGTAAACTGTTGCCACATATCCCGGCAGATCAATTCCCGGCACAGGCACTGGCGTGCGAATTGTATAAAGTTGCCGGTATCCGTGCGGTAGAAATTGGTTCCTTCCTGTTAGGTCGCGATCCGAAAACCGGTAAACAACTGCCATGCCCGGCAGAACTGCTGCGTTTAACCATTCCACGCGCAACATATACCCAAACACATATGGACTTCATTATTGAAGCCTTCAAACATGTGAAAGAGAACGCGACAAATATTAAAGGATTAACCTTTACCTACGAACCAAAAGTATTGCGTCACTTCACCGCAAAACTGAAAGAAGTTTAATTAACACTACAGAGTGGCTATAAGGATGTTAGCCACTCTATTTCCCCTACATCCTCAATAACAAAAATAGCCTTCCTCTAAAGGTGGCATCATGACTGATCAATCAGAAAAAAAGCACTCTGCATTTTGGGGTGTTATGGTTATAGCCGGTACAGTAATTGGCGGTGGGATGTTTGCTTTACCTGTTGACCTTGCCGGTGCCTGGTTTTTTTGGGGCGCTTTTATTCTTATTATCGCCTGGTTTTCAATGTTACATTCAGGGCTATTATTATTAGAAGCAAACTTAAATTATCCCGTCGGCTCCAGTTTTAACACCATCACCAAAGATTTAATTGGCAACACCTGGAACATTATTAGCGGTATTACCGTTGCCTTCGTTCTCTATATTCTCACTTATGCTTATATCTCTGCTAACGGCGCAATCATTAGCGAAACGATATCGATGAATTTGGGTTATCACGCTAATCCACGCATTGTCGGGATCTGTACGGCCATTTTCGTTGCCAGCGTATTGTGGATAAGCTCTTTAGCCGCCAGTCGTATTACCTCGTTGTTCCTCGGGCTGAAGATTATCTCCTTTGTGATCGTGTTTGGTTCATTCTTCTTCCAGGTCGATTATTCCATTCTGCGCGATTCCACCAGCACCACTGCGGGAACGTCTTACTTCCCGTATATCTTTATGGCTTTGCCGGTGTGTCTGGCGTCATTTGGTTTCCACGGCAATATTCCCAGTCTGATTATTTGCTATGGCAAAAAGAAAGATAAACTAATCAAAAGCGTGGTTTTCGGCTCGCTGCTGGCACTGGTGATTTATCTCTTCTGGCTTTATTGCACGATGGGGAATATCTCGCGAGAAAGTTTTAAAGCGATCATCTCCTCGGGCGGCAACGTTGATTCACTGGTAAAAACGTTCCTCGGCACCAAACAGCATGGCATTATCGAATTTTGCCTGCTGGTGTTCTCCAACTTAGCTGTCGCCAGTTCGTTTTTTGGCGTCACGCTTGGGCTGTTCGATTACCTGGCGGATCTGTTTAAGATTGATAACTCCCACGGCGGACGTTTCAAAACCGTGCTGTTAACCTTCCTGCCACCCGCTTTGTTGTATCTCGTCTTCCCGAATGGCTTTATTTACGGGATTGGCGGTGCCGGACTGTGCGCCACCATCTGGGCGGTCATTATCCCTGCGGTACTGGCAATCAAAGCTCGCAAGAAGTTTCCCAATCAGATATTCACGGTCTGGGGCGGCAATCTTATTCCGGCGATTGTCATTATCTTTGGTATCACCGTGATTTTGTGCTGGTTCGGCAACGTCTTTAACGTGTTACCTAAATTTGGCTAAGCCCTTAAAGAAGCCAGCGGTCATTCGCTGGCTTAAGACTGATGACAAACGTAAAATTGCCTGATGCGCTACGCTTATCAGGCCTACCTTATCCCTGTAATGTTTTGAATTTGCGTATTTTCGTAGGCCGGATAGGGCGTCCACGCCGCATCCGGCATGAATAAAGTGCACTTTATCAACAACCTGAAGCCAGCCATCCACTGGCTTCTTGCCTGAAAGGAAATCTCTTTTGTCCAAATGGCAACTCGCCTGATTCTCCTTCACCACGTATGCTTTGCGTCACCTTCCCGTCAGGACGCTTTATCCTATGTCCCGCTTTTTAATTTGTAGTTTTGCCCTGGTTTTACTCTATCCCGCAGGTATTGATATGTACCTGGTCGGCTTACCGCGCATCGCCGCCGATCTCAATGCCAGCGAAGCGCAGTTGCATATTGCGTTCTCCGTTTACCTTGCGGGGATGGCAGCAGCAATGTTATTTGCCGGTAAAGTGGCCGACCGTTCAGGGAGAAAACCTGTCGCCATCCCCGGCGCGGCGCTATTTATTATCGCCTCTGTGCTCTGTTCACTGGCTGAAACCAGTGCGTTATTTCTTGCAGGACGCTTTCTGCAGGGACTCGGCGCGGGCTGTTGTTACGTGGTGGCATTCGCGATTTTACGCGACACGCTGGACGATCGACGTCGGGCAAAAGTGCTGTCATTACTCAACGGCATTACCTGCATCATTCCGGTGTTAGCGCCAGTGCTTGGCCACCTGATTATGCTTAAGTTCCCGTGGCAGAGCCTGTTCTGGGTAATGGCGCTGATGGGTGTCGCGGTACTCATGTTGTCATTGTTTATTTTAAAAGAAACCCGCCCTGCGGCACCTGCCGCTTCGGGCAAAACACGAGAAAATACCGAGTCGTTGCTTAACCGCTTTTTCCTCAGCCGAGTGCTTATCACCACCCTCAGCGTCTCAGTCATCCTTACCTTCGTGAATACGTCGCCAGTATTGCTGATGGAAATCATGGGCTTTGCGCGCGGAGAATACGCCACCATTATGGCGTTGACCGCTGGCGTCAGCATGACCGTTTCATTTTCTACGCCATTTGCGCTGGGAATTTTTAAGCCACGTACGTTGATGATCACCTCGCAGGTGTTATTTCTGGCGGCGGGAATCATCCTTGCAGTTTCGCCTTCCCATGCAGTTTCGCTGTTTGGCATCACGTTGATTTGCGCTGGTTTTTCGGTGGGATTCGGCGTGGCAATGAGTCAGGCATTAGGGCCGTTTTCATTACGCGCGGGCGTAGCCAGTTCGACATTAGGCATTGCACAGGTTTGCGGTTCATCACTGTGGATTTGGCTAGCGGCGGTAGTCGGCGTAGGCGCATGGAATATGCTGATCGGGATTCTGATTGCCTGTAGCATAGTGAGCCTGTTGCTGATTATGCTCGTCGCGCCTGGACGCCCCGTTACCGCTCATGAAGAAATCCATCACCACACTTGATCTGAATTTGCTGCTCTGCCTGCAACTGCTGATGCAGGAGCGCAGCGTGACCAAAGCGGCGAAGCGGATGAATGTGACGCCTTCGGCGGTGAGCAAATCTCTGGCAAAGCTTCGGATATGGTTTGATGACCTGCTCTTTGTGAACTCACCGCTGGGCCTGACGCCAACGCCGCTGATGGTCAGCATGGAGCAAAATCTGGCGGAGTGGATGCAAATGAGCAATTTGCTGCTGGATAAACCGCAACACCAAACGCCACGTGGTCTGAAGTTTGAGCTGGCAGCAGAATCGCCGCTGATGATGATTATGTTTAATGCGCTGTCGAAACATATTTACCAACGTTACCCACAGGCGACGATTAAACTACGCAACTGGGATTATGACTCGTTGGATGCAATTATTCGTGGCGAAGTGGATATCGGCTTTACCGGACGAGAAAGCCACCCTCGCTCGCGAGAACAGCTTAGTCTTCTGCCGTTGTCTATTGATTATGACGTATTATTTACAGACTTACCGTGCGTCTGGTTACGCAAAGATCATCCGGCGCTGCGTGAAGAATGGGATCTGGATACTTTTTTACGTTATCCACATATCAGCATTTGCTGGGAACAGAGCGATACCTGGGCGCTGGACAATGTGTTGCAGGAATCAGGACGCGAACGCACGATTGCCATGAGTCTGCCGGAATTCGAGCAGTCACTATTTATGGCGGCGCAGCCCGACAATCTGCTACTGGCGACCGCACCGCGCTACTGTCAGTACTACAACCAACTCCACCAGCTTCCACTGGTTGCACTCCCTCTCCCGTTTGACGAAATCCAGCAAAAAAAGCTGGAAGTGCCGTTTACTCTGCTGTGGCACAAACGGAACAGCCATAACCCGAAGATCGTCTGGTTACGGGAAACCATTAAAAATCTTTACGCCTCGATGGCATAATTAAATCGTATAAAATGCGACCACATTTCGCGATAAAATGTAAAAAACATGTAATAGATTTGTCTGAATCGAACTTTTCGCCGCTTTAGTCTGTCCATAATTTTAGTAAATGATTACTCTGTATTCATAATGGACCATTAAGCATGGAGCGAAAAATGGCGACTCACTTTGCCCGAGGGATTTTAACGGAAGGACACCTGATATCTGTTCGTCTACCCTCCCAGTGTCATCAAGAAGCCCTAAATCTTCCCCCTCATCGTCAAAGTCGTTTCCTGGCGTCCAGAGGTTTACTCGCAGAACTGATGTTCTTGCTGTACGGCATTAGTGAATTGCCGGAAATCGTCACCCAGGCTAAAGGAAAACCGGTTTTCCACGATAAAAATTTACCATCATTTTCAATAGCCTATGCCGGAAACATGGTCGGAGTGGCGTTAACAACTGAAGGTGAATGTGGCCTCGATATGGAACTACAGCGCGCGACTCGCGGGTTTCATAGCCCTCACGCGCCCGATAACCATGCTTTTTCCAGCAATGAATCACTATGGATCAGTAAGCAAAACGATCCTAACGAAGCGCGAGCGCAGCTCATCACGCTGCGCCGAAGCGTGCTAAAACTTACCGGTGATGTTTTGAATGACGACCCGCGAAATCTGCAGTTGATGCCCATTGCGGGACGCCTGAAATGTGCCCATGTAAATCATGTAGAAGCGATATGCGACGCAGAGGAAGTGCTGGTATGGTCCGTGGCGGTCAGCCCAGCGATTGAAAAGCTCAATGTCTGGGAGTTTGATGGCAAGCAAGGCTGGAAAAGCCTGCCGGATATTCACAGCCGCGCCAATAATCCAACCAGCCGGATGATGCGTTTTGCCCAGCTCTCTACCGTGAAGTCATTTTTGCCAAATTGATAGACAACCACAGGAGTCATCATGTCTGAAAAATTGAAGGTGGTTACGTTATTGGGAAGCCTGCGCAAAGGTTCATTTAATGGCATGGTTGCACGTACGCTGCCGAAAATTGCCCCAGCGGGTATGGAAGTTAACGCGTTGCCATCTATTGCTGACATTCCCTTATATGACGCAGACGTACAGCAGGAAGACGGTTTTCCAGCAACGGTTGAAGCTCTGGCGGAACAGATTCGTCAGGCAGATGGTGTGGTGATCGTGACGCCGGAATATAACTACTCGGTGCCGGGTGGACTGAAAAATGCCATCGACTGGCTTTCCCGCCTGCCCGATCAGCCATTGGCCGGTAAACCGGTGTTGATTCAGACCAGCTCAATGGGCGTAATTGGCGGCGCACGCTGTCAGTATCACCTGCGCCAGATTCTGGTCTTCCTGGATGCAATGGTAATGAACAAACCAGAGTTTATGGGCGGCGTGATTCAGAACAAAGTCGATCCGCAGACAGGAGAAGTGATTGATCAGGGAACGCTAGACCACCTGACCGGGCAGTTGACCGCATTTGGCGAGTTTATTCAACGCGTTAAGATCTAAATAAAAAACCCGCCAGCAATCATGCATGGCGGGTTTTTAACGCGCTATCGATTTTAGTGGGCGTCGATAAAGACAATTTTCAGCACAAACAGCAGCGCCACGATAATCACGCACGGGCTAAGGTCGCGCAGACGGCCTGTACCGATTTTCATCACGCAGTAGGAGATAAAGCCCAGCGCAATACCTTCGGTAATCGAGAAGCTAAACGGCATCATCACGGCAGTAATAAACGCCGGAACGGATTCGGTGAGATCCTGCCATTTCACACGCGCAAGACTTGAGGTCATCAGTACGCCAACGTAAATCAGCGCGCCAGCCGCGGCGTAGCCAGGCACCATCCCCGCCAGCGGCGACAGGAAGATAACCAGCAGGAACAGCAAACCAACAACCACTGCCGTCAGACCAGTACGCCCACCAACGGAAACGCCGGAGGAGGACTCAATATACGCCGTAACAGAAGACGTACCGATAAACGAACCGGTCACGGAAGAGATACTGTCGACATACAGCGCCTGCTTCATGCGCGGGAATTTACCTTTCTCATCCGCCAGACCTGCTTTATCAGTCACGCCAATCAGCGTACCGGAGGAGTCAAACAGGTTAACCAGCATGAAAGAGAAAATCACGCCAGCCAGTCCGAGGTTGAATGAACCAGCTAAATCCACATGCCCCACCACGGTCATCACGCTCGGCGGCGCGGAGACAATGCCGTTGTAGTGCACATCACCCAACATCCAGCCCAGCAGCGTTGTCACCACGATAGAAACCAGCACCGCTGCGTGAATGTTACGTGAAGCCAGAATGGCGATGATGAAGAAGCCGAGGATACCCAGCAGCACACTGTGAGAAGTCAGATTACCGATACTCACCAGCGTTTCCGGATTAGCGACAATCACACCTGCGTTTTTCAGCCCCATCATGCCAATGAACAGGCCGATACCGCTGGTGATCCCCACACGCAGACTCACCGGGATGTTGGCAATCATCCAGTAGCGAACACGGAAGATTGTCAGTAACAGCAGACCAATTGCGCCCCAGAAGATTGCACCCATCCCGACCTGCCACGGTAAGCCCATCGCCTGCACAACGACAAAGGCGAAGAATGCGTTCAGGCCCATAGCTGGTGCTAGCGCAACTGGAAGATTAGCAAACAGCCCCATCAGAATACTGCCGAACGCAGCAATCAGACAGGTGGTGACGAAGACGGCGCTGGTGTCCATGCCAGCAACGCCGAGAATTTGCGGGTTAACAAAAACGATGTAAACCATCGTCAGGAAGGTGGTAAAACCGGCGATCACTTCGGTCCGTGCCGTCGTGCCATGTTCGCGCAGTTTAAACACGCGTTCCAGCATCCCCTGGCCAGAAGCCTGGGTTGTGTGTTGTTGACTCATTATCTATTTCCGAACAAGGAGGGAAAATACGTCGCTATCGTATACCAAAATGAGACAATATGGACGGCTGAAGATAACTTTTTTTCATTGTATTTGCTTATACGGCAACGATTGCGTCATGCGAATATGCATGACGAAAACGTTAAACTAACGATAAAGGAAAGACATGTCCCAGATAGAAGCGGTATTTTTCGACTGCGACGGTACGCTGGTCGACAGTGAGGTTATTTGCTCTCGAGCCTATGTCACGATGTTCAGGGAATTTGGCATTAACGTTGACCTTGAAGAAATTTTTACCCGCTTTAAAGGCGTAAAACTCTACGAAATCATCGACATCATTAGCAAAGAACAGGGCGTAAAAATGGTCCGTGCCGATGCCGAACACGTTTACCGTGCGGAAGTGGCGCGCCTGTTTGATAGCGAGCTTGAGGTGATTGCAGGAGCGAACGAATTGCTGGCTAGTGTGAAAGTGCCGATGTGCGTCGTCTCTAACGGTCCGGTCAGCAAGATGCAGCATTCGCTTGGTAAGCTCAATATGCTGCACTATTTCCCGGAAAAGTTGTTCAGTGGCTATGACATCCAACGCTGGAAGCCCGACCCGGCGTTAATGTTCCATGCGGCAAAAGCGATGAATGTGAACGTTGAAAACTGCATTCTGGTCGATGACTCCAGCGCCGGTGCGCAGTCAGGAATCGATGCCGGTATGGAGGTGTTTTACTTCTGCGCTGACCCGCACAATAAGCCGATCGTTCATCCGAAAGTCACCACCTTTACCGAGTTGGCGCAGTTACCTGCTCTGTGGAAGGCACGAGGCTGGGATATTACGGCATAACGCTTCAAACTCCCTTCACTTACTCCACCCGGCAAGGCGCTCAAAGGTAAGCAAAGGGAGTTTGATATGTCAGTTCAACGTCGGGTAATGCATCACGCGTCTACCAGGATTCGGTATTTAATGTCCGAAAACAGACTCTTTAAGCTAAGCGGGATACTTTATCTTGGGGCTACTCAAAAGCAGACAGGATGTTTCTATGACTCAAAATATCAGGCCGTTACCCCTATTCAAATATCATCCAAAATCACTGGAAACAGGCGCGTTTAAGCAGGATAAAACCGTAGAGTGCGATTGCTGTGAACAACCGACGTCAGTTTATTACTCTGGTCCTTTTTATTGTGTTGATGAAGTTGAATATCTCTGTCCGTGGTGCATTGCGGACGGTTCTGCGGCAGAAAAGTTTGCAGGTAGTTTTCAGGATGATACAAACATCGAAGGCGTTGAATTTGAGTATGATGAAGAGGACGAATTTGCTGGTGTTAAGAACACATATCCTGACGAAATGCTGAAAGAGTTGGTTGAACGCACGCCAGGTTATCATGGATGGCAGCAGGAATTCTGGCTCGCACATTGTGGCGATTTCTGTGCTTTTATCGGCTATGTGGGCTGGAATGAGATAAAAGATCGCCTCGATGAGTTTGCCAATCTTGAAGAAGATTGTGAAAATTTCGGTATTAAAAATTCAGATCTAGCTAAATGTTTGCAAAACGGCGGTGATTGTCAGGGGTATCTGTTCCGCTGTCTCCACTGCGGCAAGCTGAGACTGTGGGGCGATTTTTCGTAATGCTACTCTGTCCGGTAAGTTTTACCGGACAGAGTGCCTGGTGCAGCGCACGCTTAGCGTTACGCTTTCGAATCTTTCTCTGCCAGCAATTTATCCAACTCATCGCCGCCGACGTGACGGAAATCCTGCCCCTTCACGTAGTAGAAGATGTATTCGCAGATATTCTGGCAGCGGTCACCGATACGTTCGATTGAACGTGCGCAGAACAACGCAGTAAGTACGCTCGGAATGGTGCGCGAATCTTCCATCATGTAGGTCATCAACTGACGAACAATCCCTTCGTACTCCTGATCGACTTTTTTATCTTCACGATAAATACGCACCGCTTCGTCAATATCCATGCGCGCAAACGCGTCCAGCACATCATGCAGCATCTGGATAGTGTGACGCCCCAGTGATTCCAGGCTTACCAGCAACGGCTGATGCTGCTGGGAGAATTTCTCCAGTGCAGTGCGACAGATTTTATCCGCCACGTCGCCAATACGCTCCAGTTCGGAAATGGTTTTGCTGATCACCATCACCAGACGCAGGTCGCTCGCCGTCGGCTGACGTTTGGCAATAATGCGCACGCAGGCTTCATCGATTGCCACTTCCATCATGTTGACGTTTTTATCGCCTTCGATGACCCGCTTCGCCAGATCGCTGTCCTGGTTGTGCATCGCGGTGATTGCATCAGAAAGCTGCTGCTCCACCATGCCGCCCATGGTCATCACCTGCGTGCGGATGCTTTCCAGTTCGGCGTTGAACTGGCCGGAAATATGTTTATTAAGATTGAGACTGTCCATAACGCACTCCTGAATCAACCGTAACGACCGGTGATGTAGTCTTCTGTTTGTTTCTTCGCTGGCTTGGTGAACAGATCGTCCGTGTTGCTGAACTCAATCAATTCGCCCAGATACATAAACGCCGTGTGGTCGGAACAACGCGCAGCCTGCTGCATGTTGTGGGTTACGATCACCACGGTGTAATCCTGCTTCAGTTCGGTGATCAGCTCTTCAATACGCCCGGTAGAGATGGGGTCGAGCGCCGAACACGGTTCGTCGAGCAGCAGCACTTCCGGGCGAATGGCGATACCACGCGCAATGCACAGACGCTGTTGCTGACCGCCAGAGAGAGAGTAACCGCTCTGGTGCAATTTATCTTTGGTTTCGTTCCACAATGCGGCTTTGGTCAATGCCCACTGCACGCGCTCGTCCATGTCAGCACGGGAGAGCTTCTCAAACAGACGCACGCCAAAGGCGATGTTGTCGTAAATGGACATCGGGAACGGCGTCGGTTTCTGGAACACCATGCCCACTTTCGCACGCAGCAGAGCGATATCCTGAGTGTTGGTCAGGATGTTGTCGCCATCGAGCAGAATTTCACCTTCCGCGCGCTGCTCTGGATACAGTTCAAACATTTTGTTGAAGGTACGCAGCAGCGTCGATTTACCGCAGCCGGACGGCCCGATAAACGCCGTAACCTGGTTTTTAGCGATATCCAGGTTGATGTTTTTCAGGGCATGGAATTTGCCGTAGTAGAAGTTCAAATTACGAACCTGAATTTTACTCGGGGCAGTTTCAACCATACTCATTGCAATCTTTTCCTCATCGTGCCTGATGCACTTCGCTAATCAGGCTTACCGTAGGCCGGATAAGGCGTTCACGCCGCATCCGGCAAAGTGTTAACCGTGTTTATTCTTCGCAAATACAACGCGCGCCAGAATGTTCAGCAGCAGTACGCACAGGGTAATGATCAACACCCCGGCCCAGGCCAGTTGCTGCCACTCGGCAAACGGGCTCATCGCAAACTTAAAGATCGTTACCGGCAGGTTGGCGATCGGTTGCATCATGTCCGTGCTCCAGAACTGGTTGGAGAGCGCGGTAAACAGCAGCGGCGCGGTTTCACCAGCAATACGGGCAATCGCCAGCAGGATACCGGTCATAATCCCGGACACCGACGCTTTCAGCGTAATCGCGGAGATCATCTTCCACTTCGGCGTACCCAGCGCATAAGCCGCTTCACGCAGGCTGTCCGGCACCAGTTTCAGCATGTTCTCGGTGGTGCGGATAACAATCGGCACCTGTAACAGCGCCAGTGCAATCACACCCGCCCAGCCGGAGAAGTGCTCCATCTGCGCCACCACGATGGTGTAAACAAACAGACCAACCACAATCGACGGCGCGGAGAGCAGAATGTCGTTAATAAAGCGAATCACTTCTGCCAGCCAGGATTTACGACCATATTCCGCCAGATAAATCCCCGCCATAATGCCCAGCGGCGTACCGAATACCGTGGCCCACAAAATTAACAGCCCGCTACCCGCCAGGGCGTTCGCCAGACCACCGCCTTCCGTATTTGGCGGCGGCGTCATTTCAGTGAACAGCGCCAGCGACATACCATCGATACCGCGAGTGATGGTGGACATTAAAATCCAGATCAGCCAGAACAGACCGAAGGCCATCGTCGCCATCGAGAGCGTCAGTGCAATACGGTTTTTGAGGCGGCGACGCGCCTGCATTTTGCGGCGGGATTCTGCCAGCGCCGCAGTGGTTTGCATTTCAACCATAGCCATTAGCGAGCCCCCTCATTCTTAGCCAGGCGCATAATCATAAATTTCGATGCAGCGAGGACGATGAAGGTAATCACAAACAGGATCAGGCCCAGTTCCATCAGT
The DNA here is from genome assembly GCF_005781105.1 of Escherichia sp. E2586. NCBI lineage: Bacteria > Pseudomonadati > Pseudomonadota > Gammaproteobacteria > Enterobacterales > Enterobacteriaceae > Escherichia > Escherichia sp. E2586. The sequence goes on along the minus strand of NZ_VATN01000001.1, from coordinate 32,235 downwards.
GCGGCAACGTGCAGACCGGATTCCGCTTCCGCAAATTCGTTGGCCAGCGCAGAGGTGATACTGTTGCCCGGCATGTACAGAGAGGCGCTGTCGAGCTGGTAGGTGTTACCGATGATAAAGGTCACCGCCATAGTTTCACCGAGCGCGCGCCCCAGACCCAGCATAATGCCGCCGATGACCCCATTTTTGGTGAACGGAAGAACGATACGCCAGATAACTTCCCAGGTGGTGCAGCCGATACCGTAGGCCGACTCTTTCATCATCACCGGGGTTTGTTCAAACACATCGCGCATAACTGCCGCAATGTACGGAATGATCATGATGGCGAGGATCACGCCTGCTGCGAGGATACCGATACCAAAGGCCGGGCCGGAGAACAGCGCGCCGACAATCGGGATATTCGACATGATATTGCCGACCGGCTCCTGGAAGTAAACAGCAAACAGCGGCGCGAAGATAAACAGGCCCCACATGCCGTAAACGATACTTGGAATGGCTGCCAGCAGCTCAATGGCGATACCCAGCGGGCGTTTCAGCCAGCCAGGCGCAAGCTCAGTCAGGAACAGGGCGATACCGAAACTCACCGGAACGGCGATCAGCAGCGCTATAAACGAAGTCACCAGCGTACCGTAGATCGGCACCAGCGCCCCGTAGATATCGTTCGGTGCATCCCACTCTTTGGTCCACAGGAAAGCCAGACCAAATTTCTGAATGCTCGGCCAGGAGGAGATGATCAGAGAGACAATAATGCCACCCAACATCAATAGCACAATCAGCGCCGCCAGTTTTACCAGCACGCTGAAAATTATGTCGCCCTTTTTACCCGGTGGGTTAAAAGCAGGCTTGGTTGCAGCCATAAGTTACTCTTCAGTTAAACGCGTTTACAAAGTCATTTTGTAATGCCGGATGCGGCGTTAACGCCTCATCCGGCCTGGAGTTTTATTAGTACAGCGGCTTACCGCTACTGTCTTTAATATTGGTCTTCCACGCAGCGCGAACCTGTTCAACTACGCTATCCGGCAGACTGGCATAATCCAGGTCGTTAGCCTGTTTAGCCCCGGTTTTGTACGCCCAGTCGAAGAATTTCAGCACTTCTGTGCCTTGTTCTGGTTTCTTCTGATCTTTGTGGATCAGAATGAACGTGGTAGAGGTAATAGGCCACGCATCTTCGCCTTTCTGGTTGGTCAGATCCTGAGCGAATGTTTTGCTCCAGTCTGCGCCTTTTGCCGCATTTGCGAAGTTTTCTTCGGTCGGCGCAACAGGTTTACCATCAGCGGAGATCAGTTTGGTGTACGCCAGGTTGTTCTGCTTAGCGTAAGCATATTCAACGTAACCAATCGCACCCGGCAGACGCTGAACGAACGCAGCAATACCGTCATTACCTTTGCCGCCCAGACCGGTTGGCCAGTTTACGGTAGAGCCAGAACCAATTTTGTTTTTCCACTCTTCGTTCACTTTTGCCAGGTAGCTGGTGAAGACGAAGGAAGTCCCGGAGCCATCTGCGCGGCGCACCACGGCGATGTTCTGTGAAGGCAGTTTCAGACCCGGATTCAGTTTGACGATCGCTTCGTCATCCCACTTTTTAATTTTACCCAGGTAGATGTCACCGAGGGTTTTACCATCCAGAACCAGTTCACCAGATTTCAGACCAGGCAGGTTAACCGCCAGCACCACGCCGCCAATTACGGTCGGAAACTGGAACAGACCTTCCTGAGCCAGTTTTTCGTCAGACAGCGGCGCGTCAGAAGCACCAAAATCAACGGTGTTGGCGATAATCTGTTTTACGCCACCAGAAGAACCGATACCCTGGTAGTTAACTTTATTACCGGTTTCTTTCTGGTAAGTGTCAGCCCATTTGGCATACACCGGCGCAGGGAAGGTTGCACCTGCGCCTGTCAGGCTTGCTTCTGCAAATACAGAGAAAGCGCTCATCGATAAGGTCGCGGCGACAACAGTTGCGACGGTGGTACGCATAACTTTCATAATGTCTCCTGGGAGGATTCATAAAGCATTGTTTGTTGGCTACGAGAAGCAAAATAGGACAAACAGGTGACAGTTATATGTAAGGTTTATGACAGTTTTATGACACGAAAGAAAACTCTTTTTGGCTGGTGAAAAATCAATAAGTTAGAAGTGAAAGTGACAATAGCTTGGCAGAAAAATTTTCTTTCTGTGACAGTTTAAAAATAGCTGAAGATGAGACGATGAGAGAGGGGATCGAAAAATGCCCTGCGAAAGCAGGGCATCAGATTATTGACAAAGTGCGCGTTGTTCATGCCGGATGCGGCGTGAACCTCTTATTCGGTCTACAAAATAGTGCAAATTCAATATATTGCAGTAACCACGTAGGCCTGATAAGCGTAGCGCATCAGGCAGTTTTGCGTTTGTCAGCAGTCACATGCCCTACTTACGCAGGGCATCCATTAATTACTCAACCGTAACCGATTTTGCCAGGTTACGCGGCTGGTCAACGTCGGTGCCTTTGATCAGCGCGACGTGGTAAGCCAGTAGCTGCAGCGGAACGGTGTAGAAGATCGGTGCAATAACCTCTTCCACATGCGGCATCTCGATGATGTGCATGTTATCGCTACCGACAAAACCTGCATCCTCATCGGCGAAGACGTACAACTGACCGCCACGCGCACGAACTTCTTCAATGTTGGATTTCAGTTTTTCCAACAGTTCGTTGTTCGGTGCAACGACGATAACCGGCATATTCGCGTCAATCAGCGCCAGCGGACCGTGTTTCAGTTCACCTGCAGCGTAGGCTTCAGCGTGAATGTAAGAGATCTCTTTCAGCTTCAATGCGCCTTCCAGCGCGATCGGGTACTGATCGCCACGGCCCAGGAACAGCGCGTGATGTTTGTCAGAGAAATCTTCCGCCAGGGCTTCAATTCGTTTGTCCTGAGACAGCATCTGCTCAATACGGTTCGGCAGCGCCTGCAGACCATGCACGATGTCATGTTCAATGGAGGCATCCAGACCTTTCAGGCGAGACAGCTTCGCCACCAGCATCAACAGCACAGTTAACTGGGTGGTGAATGCTTTAGTGGATGCCACGCCGATTTCCGTACCCGCGTTGGTCATTAGCGCCAGATCGGATTCGCGCACCAGAGAAGAACCCGGAACGTTACAGATTGCCAGTGAACCAAGGTAACCCAGCTCTTTCGACAGACGCAGGCCAGCCAGGGTATCCGCGGTTTCGCCAGACTGCGACAGGGTGATCATCAGGCTATTGCGGCGTACTGCAGATTTGCGATAGCGGAATTCAGAGGCGATTTCGACGTCGCACGGAATACCTGCCAGCGATTCAAACCAGTAACGGGAAACCATACCGGAGTTGTAAGAAGTACCGCAGGCGAGGATCTGAATATGCTCAACCTTCGACAGCAGTTCATCCGCGTTCGGCCCCAGCTCGCTTAAATCCACCTGGCCGTGGCTGATACGCCCGGTAAGGGTGTTTTTGATCGCGTTCGGCTGTTCGTAGATCTCTTTCTGCATGTAGTGACGGTAAATACCTTTATCGCCCGCGTCATATTGCAGATTGGATTCGATATCCTGACGTTTCACTTCCGCGCCAGATTTATCGAAGATGGTTACCGAACGGCGAGTCACTTCGGCAATATCGCCCTCTTCGAGGAAGATAAAGCGACGGGTCACCGGCAGCAGCGCCAGCTGGTCAGAAGCGATAAAGTTTTCGCCCATACCGAGGCCAATCACCAACGGACTACCAGAACGTGCCGCCAGCAGGGTATCCGGGTGACGGGTATCCATAATTACCGTGCCATAAGCGCCACGCAGCTGCGGAATAGCACGCAGAACAGCTTCACGCAGAGTGCCGCCCTGTTTCAGTTCCCAGTTCACCAGATGAGCAATAACTTCGGTGTCGGTTTCAGAAACGAAGGTATAGCCACGCGCTTTTAACTCTTCACGCAGCGGTTCATGATTTTCGATAATGCCGTTATGCACCACCACAATGTGTTCAGAAACATGCGGATGCGCATTCACTTCTGAAGGTTCGCCGTGCGTCGCCCAGCGAGTATGAGCAATACCCGTACCGCCATGCAGAGGATGTTCTTCCGCTGCCTGAGCCAGCATCTGGACTTTACCGAGACGACGCAGACGGGTCATATGACCTTCTGCGTCAACAACGGCCAGACCAGCAGAGTCATAACCGCGGTATTCCAGACGGCGTAAACCTTCAAGAAGGATTTCTGCTACATCACGTTGCGCGATCGCGCCAACAATTCCACACATAGTTTTTGATTCCGGTTTATATCGTTGTCGGTCAACCTGTATGCCCGTTTTTTCGGGCGCCCCGAGCCTTGTAGAGAGTGGGGTTATTTTTATAGTTACTGCTTGTGGGAGGGAGATTATGTTATCTCCTCATCCCTGGAGGCCGGATTTACCCAGCCAGAATTACTTTTTCTTTACCGGACGACGCCAGCCTTCTTTTTGCGACTGCGGCACGCGGCTGATCGCCAGGGCGTTTTCGCCAACATTACGCGTCACAGTTGTACCGGCAGCAATCGTCGCACCTTTACCCACCGTTACAGGAGCCACCAGCTGGGTGTCGGAACCGACAAAGACATCATCGCCGATAATGGTTTTGAATTTATTCGCTCCATCATAGTTGCAGGTAATGGTTCCCGCACCGATGTTAACGTTATCGCCGATCTCCGCATCGCCCAGGTAAGTCAGATGACCGGCTTTCGAACCTTTACCCAGACGCGCTTTTTTCATCTCAACGAAGTTACCGACGTGTGCGCCTTCCAGCAACTCAGCACCGGGGCGCAGACGGGCAAACGGGCCGATGGTACAGGCTGCTGCCAGATTAGCATCTTCCACTACGGTATACGGGCTAATTTCGCAATCATCGCCAATCACGCTATTTTTAATCACGCATCCGGTGCCGATTTTCACGCGATTACCGAGAGTAACGTTGCCCTCGATGATAACGTTAGTATCAATTTCAACATCGCGCCCGTGAGTTAGCGTACCGCGCAGATCAAAACGGGCTGGATCGCGCAACATAACGCCTGCTAACAACAGTTTTTCAGCCTGTTCGGACTGGTAAACGCGCTCCAGACGAGAGAGTTGCAGGCGGTTATTCACGCCTTCAACTTCGCTTAAACGTTGCGGGTGAACGGCAACGATTTCACGTCCTTCCTGATACGCCAGCGAAATAATATCGGTGATGTAGTATTCGCCCTGAGCGTTATTGTTGGTCAGCTTCGCCAGCCAGCGTTTCATATCTGCGCCGTTGGCGATCAGAATGCCGGTGTTGATTTCCTGAATCTGACGCTGCTCGTCGGTGGCATCTTTGTGCTCAACAATGCCGGTAACTTTGCCGTTTTCACGGGTGATACGTCCATAACCGGTCGGATCATCCAGTTTCACTGTCAGCAGGCCAATGCCGCCCTGCGGTTTAGCATCACGCAGGCGCTGGAGTGTTTCAACAGAGATCAGCGGCACGTCGCCATAGAGCATTAAAATGTCTTCATCATCGGCAAAGAAAGGTGCGGCCTGCTGCATTGCATGACCCGTACCCAGCTGTTCTGCCTGAAGCACCCAGTTAAGGTTGTCATCTTTCAGCGCCTGTTTAAGCAGATCGCCGCCGTGGCCGTAAACCAGGTGAACGTGCGCTGCACCTAATTCATTCGCGGCATCAATGACATGCTGAACCATCGCTTTCCCGGCAAGGGTATGCAGCACTTTCGGAAGATCGGAATACATGCGAGTGCCTTTGCCTGCTGCAAGGATCACTACGCTCATAGCATTATTCAACATACGCGTCCTGACTGTAATTTGAGAACGAATTTAAACCGCTTCACATTGAAAAAACTACATTTTTTTCATCGTGAAATGGACAGGGGATAAATTGCTCAATAACTGATTATCCCCGCTGGCGAAAGAGCCATTTTCGACCATCGTCACGCCTTTTGTCTTCATAAATGTAAGACACCACCTTCATTTAAGCGTCAGGCTGATGTTTTTGCTCTTATTTCGATCAATGAATAAACAGGAAAATCAGCGAAGGATTTCGCGTAATTATAAAAATGAGTTTAATTGCGGGATATAAAAATGCGCAGGATATAGCAGAACCAATCTCGCTGCGGCGCGCGAAAAAAAAGCCAGCCTGTTTCCAGACTGGCTTTTGTGCTTTTCAAGCCGGTGTTACATCGCTTTTTTGGTCAACTCGATAACGCGCAGCTGCGCGATCGCTTTGGCCAGTTCCGCAGACGCCTGAGCGTAATCTACGTCGCCGTGAGAGCTGCTAATGTGCTCTTCAGCCTTACGTTTCGCTTCCATGGCTCGCGCTTCGTCGAGATCCTGGCCGCGAATTGCGGTGTCGGCCAGAACGGTCACGTTGCCAGGCTGCACTTCAAGAATGCCGCCAGACAGATAGATAAACTCTTCGTGACCGTGCTGTTTCACGATGCGAATCATACCAGGCTTAATGGCGGTGAGCAGCGGTGCGTGGCCCGGGTAAATTCCCAGTTCACCTTCGCTACCCGTTACCTGGATTTTCTCGACCAGACCAGAGAACATTTGTTGCTCTGCGCTGACGACGTCCAGGTGGTAAGTCATTGCCATATCACCCTCCGATTAAGGCGTTAAAGTTTTTTGGCTTTTTCCACAGCTTCTTCGATGGAACCGACCATGTAGAACGCCTGCTCCGGCAGGTGATCGTATTCGCCTTCCATGATGCCTTTAAAGCCACGGATGGTGTCTTTCAGGGATACGTATTTACCCGGAGAACCGGTGAATACTTCTGCCACGAAGAACGGCTGGGACAGGAAGCGCTGGATCTTACGAGCGCGCGCTACCACCAGTTTGTCTTCTTCAGACAGTTCATCCATACCCAGGATGGCGATAATGTCTTTCAGTTCCTGATAACGTTGCAGGATGGACTGAACGCCACGCGCAGTGTCGTAGTGTTCCTGGCCAACCACCAGCGGGTCCAGCTGACGGCTGGTGGAGTCCAGCGGGTCAACGGCCGGGTAAATACCCAGAGACGCGATCTGACGGCTCAGTACCACGGTTGCGTCAAGGTGCGCAAAGGTGGTTGCCGGAGACGGGTCAGTCAAGTCATCCGCAGGTACGTATACTGCCTGTACGGAGGTGATAGAACCGGTTTTGGTGGAGGTGATACGTTCTTGCAGAACGCCCATCTCTTCCGCCAGGGTCGGCTGATAACCTACCGCTGAAGGCATACGGCCCAGCAGTGCAGATACTTCCGTACCGGCCAGGGTGTAACGATAGATGTTGTCAACGAACAGCAGAACGTCACGACCTTCGTCACGGAATTTCTCAGCCATGGTCAGACCGGTCAGAGCAACGCGCAGACGGTTTCCCGGCGGCTCGTTCATCTGGCCATACACCAGGGATACTTTGTCGATAACGTTGGAGTCGGTCATTTCGTGGTAGAAGTCGTTACCCTCACGAGTACGTTCACCTACGCCCGCAAACACAGAGTAACCGGAGTGCTCGATCGCGATGTTACGAATAAGCTCCATCATGTTTACGGTTTTACCTACACCCGCACCACCGAACAGACCAACTTTACCGCCCTTAGCGAACGGACACATCAGGTCGATAACTTTGATACCGGTTTCCAGCAGTTCCTGAGAGTTTGACAGCTCTTCGTAGGAAGGTGCTGCGCGGTGAATCGCCCAACGCTCTTCTTCACCGATCTCGCCTTTCATGTCGACCGGTTCGCCCAGTACGTTCATGATACGGCCCAGAGTCGCTTTACCTACCGGGACTTCGATCGGGTGTTCGAGGTCTTTTACATCCAGACCGCGACGCAGACCGTCGGAAGAACCCATTGCGATGGTACGTACGATACCGCCGCCGAGCTGCTGCTGAACTTCCAGCACCAGACGCTCATTACCATTTTGCACCTCAAGAGCATCGTACACGCGCGGTACGGCATCCTGAGGGAATTCGACGTCAACTACGGCGCCGATTACCTGGACAATCTTTCCAGTAGCCATCTTAAATCCTCTACGAAATAACCTGTTTAAACCGCGGCGGCCCCCGAGACGATCTCGGTGAGTTCCTGAGTAATGCTGGCCTGACGAGCTTTGTTGTATACCAACTGCAGCTCTTTAATCAGGCTGCCGCCATTGTCGGTCGCGGCTTTCATCGCCACCATACGGGCGGCCTGCTCGCTGGCCAGGTTTTCAACCACGCCCTGATAAACCTGAGATTCGACATAACGACGCAGCAGGGTATCCAGCAACGCCTTCGGATCGGGTTCGTACAGGTAATCCCAGGATTTGTGTTTCAGATCATCATCATCTGACGCCGGTAACGGCAGCAGCTGGCTGATGGTCGGAACCTGAGACATGGTGTTAATAAATTTGTTGCTGACAATGTAAAGCTTGTCCAGACGGCCTTCGTCGTAGGCCTGCAACATCACTTTTACCGGACCGATCAGTTCGGACAGGGAAGGGTTATCCCCCATGCCTGTAACCTGGGCAACAACATTGCCGCCCACGGAGTTGAAGAACGACACACCTTTCGAGCCGATCATTGCGAGGTCGCATTGAACGCCTTTATCGGTCCAGGTCTTCATTTCCGCCAGCAGTTTTTTGAACAGGTTAATGTTCAAACCACCGCACAAACCACGGTCGGTCGACACCACCAGGTAGCCCACGCGTTTAACGTCGCGTTCTTCCAGGTATGGGTGCTTATATTCCAGATTACCGTGCGCAAGGTGACCAATCACTTTGCGCATGGTTTCTGCATAAGGACGGCTGGCCGCCATGCGATCCTGCGATTTACGCATTTTGGAAGCGGCGACCATCTCCATCGCTTTAGTGATCTTTTGCGTGTTCTGGACGCTTGCGATCTTACTACGTATCTCTTTTGCGCCGGCCATGAGCTTCTCCTCAATGCCTTGCGGCCTGCCCTAAGGCAAGCCGCCAGACGTTACCAGGATTGGGTTGCTTTGAAGGAATCGAGGATGCCTTTCAGCTTGCCTTCGATTTCGTCGTTGTAGCCACCGGTCTGGTTGATCTCTTGCATCAACGGAGCGTGATCACGGTCGACGTAAGCCAGCAGAGCGGCTTCGAAGCTGCCGATTTTCGACAGTTCAACATCCGCCAGGTAACCACGTTCTGCTGCGAACAGAACTAGAGACTGCTGCGCAACGGACATCGGCGCATACTGTTTCTGTTTCAACAGTTCGGTCACTTTCTGACCGTGGTCAAGCTGCTTACGCGTTGCATCGTCAAGGTCGGATGCAAACTGAGAGAACGCTGCCAGTTCACGATACTGCGCCAGAGCGGTACGGATACCACCGGACAGTTTTTTCATGATCTTGGTCTGTGCTGCACCACCAACACGGGATACGGAGATACCCGGGTTAACCGCAGGACGAATACCGGCGTTGAACAGGTTGGTTTCCAGGAAGATCTGACCATCGGTAATGGAGATTACGTTGGTCGGAACGAACGCAGAAACGTCACCCGCCTGAGTTTCGATAATCGGCAGTGCGGTCAGAGAACCGGTTTTCCCTTTCACTTCACCTTTGGTGAAGGCTTCAACGTATTCGGCGTTAACACGCGCAGCACGCTCCAGCAGACGAGAGTGGAGGTAGAATACGTCGCCCGGGAATGCTTCACGTCCAGGCGGACGACGGAGCAGCAGGGAGATCTGACGGTAAGCAACAGCCTGTTTAGACAGGTCATCGTAAATGATCAGCGCATCTTCACCGCGGTCACGGAAGTATTCGCCCATTGCGCAACCGGCATATGGCGCCAGGTATTGCAGTGCAGCGGATTCAGACGCGGTTGCTACCACAACAATGGTGTTAGCCAGAGCGCCGTGCTCTTCCAGTTTACGTACCACGTTAGAAATGGTGGACGCTTTCTGGCCGATAGCGACATAGATACATTTGATACCGGAATCGCGCTGGTTGATGATGGCATCGATTGCCAGTGCGGTTTTACCGGTCTGACGGTCACCGATGATCAATTCACGCTGACCACGACCGATTGGGATCATGGAGTCAACGGCTTTATAACCGGTCTGTACCGGCTGATCTACGGACTGACGTTCGATAACGCCCGGAGCGATTGCTTCTACAGCAGAGAAGCCGTCGTGATCCAGCGGACCTTTACCGTCGATTGGTGCACCCAGAGTGTTAACCACACGGCCCAGCAGGCCACGGCCAACCGGAACTTCCAGGATACGGCCAGTACACTTAACTTTCATGCCTTCGGCAAGGTCAGCGTACGGACCCATAACAACCGCACCTACAGAGTCGCGCTCGAGGTTCAGTGCGATAGCGTAACGGTTACCCGGCAGGGAGATCATTTCACCCTGCATACAATCGGCCAAGCCGTGAATGCGGATAACACCGTCACTTACAGAAACAATAGTACCTTCGTTGTGAGCTTCACTCACAACATTGAACTGAGCAATGCGCTGCTTGATCAGTTCGCTGATTTCGGTGGAATTCAGTTGCATGCTCCAGTCCCCTTAAGACTGCAAGACGTCTGCAAGGCGCTCAAGACGACCGCGTACGCTGCCATCAATGACCATATCACCCGCTCGGATGATAACGCCTGCCATTACAGACTTATCGATTTTGCAATTCAGCTTAACTTTGCGTGACAGACGTTTTTCCATCGCAGCAGAAATTTTCGCGAGCTGTTGTTCACTCAATGCAGCAGCGGAAATGACGTCTACCTCAGCGGTAGCCTCACTCACGGCACGCAGGTGAATAAACTGCTCCAGAACATCCGGGAGCGCGTTAAGACGACCATTTTCAGCCATAACCCGAATCAGGTTCTGACCGTTTTCGTCCAGTTGCTCACCACAAACTGCGATAAACGACTCGGCGAGCGTTTCTGGCGCCAGTGCACCAGAGAGAAGCTCTGCCATCTGTTCGTTTTTGGTTACCTCGGCGGCAAACGCCAGCATGTCCTGCCAGCGTTCTACACTTTGGTGTTCGACGGCAAAGTCAAAAGCTGCTTTGGCGTAGGGGCGAGCTACCGTAATAAATTCAGACATCAGCCCCTCCCTCCTTACAGTTCAGCGACAAGTTTGTCCACGATGTCGCTGTTAGCAGCTTCATCCACGGAACGTTCGATGATCTTCTCGGCGCCAGCAACAGCCAGGATAGCAACTTGCTTACGCAGCTCTTCACGGGCACGTTTACGCTCGGCTTCAATTTCCGCCTGCGCCTGGGCCACGATTTTAGTACGTTCCTGTTCTGCCTCAGCTTTCGCTTCGTCCAGAATCTGCGAGCGGCGTTTGTTCGCCTGCTCGATGATTACCTGGGCTTCCGCTTTCGCTTTTTTCAGCTGGTCGGTCGCGCTGGCCTTTGCAAGGTCAAGGTCCTTATGTGCTCGTTCTGCGGAAGCAAGACCGTCAGCAATTTCTTTTTGACGTTTTTCGATGGCTGCCATTAATGGCGGCCATACGTACTTCATGCAGAACAGAACGAACAGGACAAACGCGATGGCCTGGCCGAGGATTGTTGCGTTAAGATTCACAGCACAATGCCTCTATTTAGTTAACGTTCTGATATTGCTCTTTAAATAAAAGCAACGCTTACTACGCGACAGCGAACATCACGTACAGACCCAGACCTACAGCGATCATCGGGATAGCATCCACCAGACCCATAACGATAAAGAACTGAGTACGCAGCAGAGGAATCAGATCAGGTTGACGCGCTGCGCCTTCCAGGAATTTACCCCCGAGGATGCCGATACCGATCGCAGCACCGATTGCCGCCAGACCCATCATCACAGCGGCAGCCATGTACAGCAGATCCATATTCAGGTTTTCCATGACAGTCTCCAGTTTGTTTCAGTTAAAACGTAGTAGTGTTGGTAAATTAATGCTCTTCAGACGCCATCGACAGATAGACGATCGTCAGAACCATGAAGATGAAGGCTTGCAGCGTAATGATCAGGATGTGGAAAATGGCCCACGGCACATTCAGGATCCACTGTGACCACCACGGCAACAGACCAGCAATCAGAATGAAAATCAGCTCACCGGCATACATGTTACCGAACAGTCGCAAACCGAGTGAAACTGGTTTGGACAGCAGGCTTACCCCTTCAAGGATTAAGTTGACAGGAATGAACGCCCAGTGATTGAACGGCTGCAGCGTCAACTCTTTCGTGAAGCCGCCGATGCCTTTCATTTTGATGCTGTAGAACAGAATCAGGATAAATACGCCCAGTGCCATAGACAGTGTTACGTTCACGTCCGCAGACGGAACCACACGCAGTGCAGGCAGACCCAGTACATGTTCAGCAATGTACGGCAGCAGGTCGATAGGCAGTAAATCCATCAGGTTCATCAGGAACACCCAGACGAAGATCGTCAGGGCCAGCGGAGCAATCAGCTTGCTTTTGCCATGGTACATGTCTTTCACGCTACCATTAACAAAGCCGATCACCAGCTCAATCGCGGTCTGAAACTTACCTGGCACGCCGCTGGTTGCCTTTTTGGCTACGCTACGGAATAAAACCAGGAACAACAGACCCAGCACCACCGAGAAGAACATGGAGTCAATATTAATTGTCCAGAAGGTGGCTGGGGGGTTATGCGGATCCACCAGCGAGAATGTACGCAGGTCCAGCTGAAGGTTATTCAGGTGGTGTCCTATGTAATCCTGCGGCGTCATATTTTCTGAAGCCATGATGCCTTTTACCCTTTGTTGTTAATTACAGCCGGTGCCAGTATCTGAACCACCAGCACCAAAACCCACGTAACGATCAGCGGCAAGAATACCGCCTTTAAAACAGCCAACGCCACCACCAGTAACACCAACATAGCCAGAACTTTGAAAGCTTCGCCAAATGCGAACGTCCAGGCCACCCGGCCTTTCGCTGGTGTATGCGCCTGGTGACGCCAGGCAAATATCATAAAAAAAACGTTAGGCAGAAAGACTGCCAGGCCTCCACTTAACGCAGAGACGCCCCAGAAGGGGTCTTTGAGGCTGAACAGCAATCCACTTGCTATCACCACCAGTAACTGAACGAGCAGAAGCTTCCGAGCAACGTTTCGACTCAAGAGCGACACAGACATCACGTTTTTCACTCCTGCTCCCTTCGAGGTATGCCGCGTGTCGTATAAAACTTTCTTTAAGGCTTAGAGTCAAGCATCAAAAAGCGGTCAAATTATACGGTGCGCCCCCGTGATTTCAAACAATAAGTAGCCAAAAGGTGAATAAATGTTTAAATATTTTTCCAGTGCATACAATTGCGACTTTTCTGCTAACCGTGGTGGATCATGAAAAACTGTAAATAACGCGTAAACACTAGTGGTAAAGCGTGCTTCAGATCACATATCGAGCATGTTCACCCGTAGCATATTTATTTACTTGGCAAATGATGCCTTTGCAAGCTTCTGATATTTAACTCTAAAAACAGATACTCTTTTCACAAATAGCATTTACACAACAAAAACCACCCATTGACATTCTTAATAAAACTTTAACAGACAATTATGGTTCTTAGCGCCGATTTTTAGCAGCCTGATATTTTCACTAATGACTTATTTTCTGCTTACCAAAAAAAGCCACGTTACTTTGTTGATACAAAATAGTGAACGTGGCGTTAAATGTAACCAGTTATATCAGTAGAAAACCTGGTTGTTGTTAACAGTCTAACCGGTCAATTTTTTATTATTTTTTTGATAAAAATTAAATTTTATTTGCTTTAATAACCACCAGATGACGTTCGCCATCCAGGGCGGGAACCTGAAGTTTAATCACTGATTCAACCTGATATTCTTCGGGCAACAAAGCGATTTCATCTTCCGGCATTTGCCCTTTCAGCGCGTAGAAACGGCCTTGCTCACCAGGAAGATGATGGCACCAGCTCACCATATCGTTCAGAGAGGCAAAAGCGCGGCTAATTACGCCATCAAATGGCGGCTCTGACGGAAACTCTTCTACCCTGCTCTGTACTGGCTCAATATTCTCCAGTTTAAGCTCATGTTGCACCTGACGGAGGAAACGCACGCGTTTACCAAGGCTATCCAGCAATGTGAAATGGGCTTCAGGACGCACGATGGAAAGCGGTATGCCAGGCAACCCCGGTCCGGTTCCCACATCGATAAAACGCTCACCTTGCAGATATGGAGCAACGACAATGCTGTCGAGAATATGGCGTACCAGCATCTCGTTAGGATCGCGGACCGAGGTCAGGTTGTACGCTTTATTCCATTTATGCAGCATATTTACGTAGGCAATAAGCTGATTTTTCTGGTGATCGGTAAGCGAAATTCCTGCGTCTTTCAGCAGTGAAGAGAGTTTGTTGAGCACGGTGATTACCTGTTCTTGATGCGTTGCCAGGTAAGCGGGTGCTTACCTGGCATTTTTAATGCGTTATGCGCTACGACGCAGCATACCCTGTTTTTTCAGCCACACCAGAAGAATGGAGATGGCCGCAGGCGTAACGCCAGAAATACGCGAAGCCTGACCGATAGAGGCCGGTTTGTGATCGTTAAGTTTGGCGATCACTTCGTTAGACAGACCGGATACCTGGCGGTAATCCAGCGTCGCAGGCAGCAGCGTGTTCTCGTTACGCTGTTGCTTTTCGATCTCATCTTGCTGGCGCGCAATATAACCTTCGTATTTAACCTGAATCTCAACCTGTTCCGCCGCCTGTTCGTCTGTCAACGCAGGGGAAAACGGCGTCAGCGTGGTTAATTTTTCATAAGTCATTTCCGGACGACGCAGCAGATCTTCACCGCTGGCTTCACGGGAAAGCGGCGCAGTCAGGTGAGCATTCACTTCAGCTGCAGCTTCCGCTGACGGCGTTACCCAGGTTGACTTCAGGCGCTGACGCTCACGCTCGATGTTCTCAAGCTTCTCGTTAAAGCGCGCCCAGCGTTCGTCATCTACCAGACCCAGTTCACGACCGATTTCAGTCAAACGCAGATCCGCGTTATCTTCGCGCAGCATCAGACGATATTCTGCGCGGGAGGTAAACATACGGTACGGTTCTTTGGTTCCTAAAGTGCACAGGTCATCAACCAGTACGCCGAGATACGCCTGAGAACGCGCCGGAGCCCAACCTTCTTTGTCAGCAGACAGACGGGCAGCGTTAAGACCGGCCAGCAAACCTTGCGCAGCGGCTTCTTCATAACCGGTAGTGCCGTTAATCTGACCAGCAAAGAACAGGCCCTGGATAAACTTACTCTCCAGCGTTGGTTTCAGGTCACGCGGATCGAAGAAGTCATATTCGATGGCATAACCAGGACGCACGATCTTCGCATTTTCCATCCCCTGCATGGAGCGGACGATTTGCATCTGCACATCGAACGGCAGGCTGGTGGAGATACCGTTCGGATAAATTTCGTTAGACGTCAGCCCTTCCGGTTCAAGGAAGATCTGATGCTGATTTCTGTCGGCAAAGCGCATGACTTTGTCTTCGATCGACGGGCAGTAGCGTGGGCCAACACCTTCGATCACCCCTGCGTACATTGGGCTGCGATCGAGGTTACTGCGGATCACATCATGGGTTTTCTCGTTGGTATGGGTGATATAACACGGAACCTGCTGGGGATGCTGGGCCGCATTGCCCATGAACGAGAATACCGGCATTGGGTTATCGCCATGCTGTTGCGCCAGCACGCTGAAGTCGATAGTGCGCGCATCGATACGCGGCGGCGTCCCGGTTTTCAGACGACCAACGCGCAGCGGCAGTTCACGCAAACGGCGAGAAAGCGGAATGGATGGCGGATCACCAGCACGGCCACCGCTGTAATTATCCAGACCGATATGAATTTTACCGTCGAGGAACGTCCCAACGGTGAGCACGACGGCTTTGGCGCGGAACTTCAGTCCCATTTGGGTGACAGCACCAACCACGCGATCGTTTTCGACAATAAGATCTTCAACCGCCTGCTGGAAGATCATCAGGTTCGGTTGGTTCTCCAGCGCCGTGCGTACCGCCTGACGGTAGAGCACACGATCCGCCTGAGCTCGGGTAGCGCGAACCGCCGGCCCTTTGCTGGCGTTTAGTATCCTAAACTGGATACCTGCCTGATCGATCGCTTTCGCCATCAGACCGCCGAGTGCGTCCACTTCTTTTACCAGATGTCCCTTCCCAATACCGCCGATCGCCGGGTTGCAGCTCATCTGCCCCAGAGTGTCGATATTGTGTGTCAAAAGCAGAGTCTGTTGACCCATACGCGCCGCGGCCATCGCAGCCTCGGTGCCTGCATGACCCCCGCCAATGATGATGACGTCAAAAGGATCCGGATAAAACATGGTGATTGCCTCGCATAACGCGGTATGAAAATGGATTGAAGCCCGGGCCGTGGATTCTACTCAACTTTGTCGGCTTGAGAAAGACCCGGGATCCTGGGTATTAAAAAGAAGATCTATTTATTTAGAGATCTGTTCTATTGTGATCTCTTATTAGGATCGCACTGCCCTGTGGATAACAAGGATCCGGCTTTTAAGATCAACAACCTGGAAAGGATCATTAACTGTGAATGATCGGTGATCCTGGACAGTATAAGCTGGGATCAGAATGAGGGGTTATACACAACTCAAAAACTGAACAACAGTTGTTCTTTGGATAACTACCGGTTGATCCAAGATTCCTGACAGAGTTATCCACAGTAGATCGCACGATCTGTATACTTATTTGAGTAAATTAATCCACGATCCCAGCCATTCTTCTGCCGGATCTTCCGGAATGTCGTGATCAAGGATGTTGATCTTCAGTGTTTCACCAATCTGTTTTGCACCGGAATTTTTGAGTTCTGCCTCGAGTTTATCTATGGCCCCACAAAAAGTGTCGTATTCACGACTGCCAATACCGATTGCGCCAAAGCGCACCGCAGAAAGATCGGGCTTTTGTTCCTGCAATGCTTCATAGAAAGGAGAAAGGTTGTCCGGAATGTCTCCGGCACCGTGGGTTGAGCTGATAACCAGCCAGATCCCAGAGGCAGATAAATCTTCTAACAGCGGACCGTGCAGCGTTTCGGTGGTAAAACCCGCCTCTTCCAGCTTTTCAGCCAGGTGTTCTGCTACATATTCGGCACCGCCCAGGGTGCTGCCGCTGATAAGAGTGATATCTGCCATAAACCGCCACCTTTATTAAGAGTGGCGTATTGTACGCTGTAAACGCGCTGGGATCTACCTGTGGAAAAGTATGGGATTAAAAAAGCTGATCAGGGCTTGATGGTGCGCATGATCGGGTTCTGCAGGACGATCAATGTCTCGGTGGACTGAATTTCATCAATTGTTTGGATCTTGTTGATAAGTACATGCTGGAGGGCGTCGATCGAGCGGCACATTACTTTTATAAAGATGCTGTAGTGGCCGGTGGTGTAATAGGCTTCGGTGACTTCGTCGAGACTTTCCAGCTTTGCCAGCGCGGAAGGATAGTCTTTTGCGCTCTTCAGGATAATGCCGATAAAACAGCCTACGTCATAACCGAGCTGTTTTGGGCTGACGTCGATACGGGCGCCGGTAATGATCCCCGCCTGCTTCATTTTCTCTACACGAACGTGAATCGTCCCCGGGCTTACGCCAAATTGTTTCGCCAGTTCGGCGTAAGCGGTGCGTGCATTGCCCATTAATGCTTCCAGGATGCCGCGGTCCAGATTGTCGATCAGATAATTTTCCATAGGATTTTCTTATGTGTATTGATGATTTGTTCTATTTTAGCCTTCTTTTTTAACGAATCAAAAATGAGTTTGGCTTTTTATTGAATGATTATTGCATGTGTGTCGGTTTTTGTTGCTTAATCATAAGCAACAGGACGCAGGAGTATAAAAAATGAAAACCGCTTACATTGCCAAACAACGTCAAATTAGCTTCGTGAAATCTCACTTTTCTCGTCAACTGGAAGAACGCTTAGGGCTGATTGAAGTCCAGGCGCCGATTCTTAGCCGTGTGGGGGATGGTACGCAGGATAACTTGTCGGGCTGTGAAAAAGCGGTACAGGTAAAAGTGAAAGCTCTGCCTGATGCCCAGTTCGAAGTGGTTCATTCACTGGCGAAGTGGAAACGTCAGACATTAGGGCAACACGACTTCAGCGTGGGCGAAGGGCTGTACACGCACATGAAAGCCCTTCGCCCCGATGAAGACCGTCTTTCCCCGCTGCACTCGGTCTATGTTGACCAGTGGGACTGGGAACGCGTAATGGGCGACGGTGAGCGTCAATTCTCCACTCTGAAAAGCACAGTAGAGGCGATCTGGGCGGGAATTAAAGCAACCGAAGCTGCTGTTAGCGAAGAGTTTGGTCTGGCACCGTTCCTGCCGGATCAGATCCACTTCGTACACAGCCAGGAGTTACTGTCTCGTTATCCGGATCTCGATGCCAAAGGGCGTGAGCGGGCGATTGCGAAAGATCTTGGCGCGGTATTCCTCGTCGGGATTGGCGGCAAGTTGAGTGATGGTCATCGCCACGACGTGCGCGCACCGGATTATGATGACTGGAGCACCCCGTCAGAGCTGGGCCATGCGGGTTTGAACGGCGATATTCTGGTATGGAACCCAGTACTGGAAGATGCGTTTGAGCTTTCTTCCATGGGGATCCGCGTGGATGCCGACACGCTGAAGCATCAACTGGCGCTGACCGGTGATGAAGATCGTCTGCAGCTGGAATGGCATCAGGCGCTGCTGCGTGGTGAAATGCCGCAGACCATCGGCGGCGGTATCGGCCAGTCTCGTTTGACCATGCTGCTGCTGCAACTGCCACATATCGGCCAGGTTCAGTGTGGTGTATGGCCGGCAGCTGTTCGCGAGAGCGTCCCTTCTCTGCTGTAATCGTTTATCGCCGCCAGCGTCTGAGCAGGCGGCTTCGCATCCCGGTATCAAAGCGCCAGATATGATCGAAAATGCGCATGATGCCGGGTTTGCCGTGTGCTGACATCGCCACGGCATGAAAGCGATGCTGATGTACCCGCTGCAACTCTTTCACTTTACTCGTCACATCGTCAGGCAACCGCTGGGCGATAAAATCAGAAATCACCACCGCATCAGCGTCAAACCATTCCCGACTTTGTAAGCGTTCCATAATGGCGCGAAAACAACTGGCCAGATCGGTGCCGCCACGAAACTGCTGACTTAAAAAGCGGATCGCTTGTTCAAGACCTTGTGGGCCTGAAAGCTCGTAACGGACGATCTCAGTGGAAAATAACATAATATAGCAGCGTCGATTTTCAGCGAGGGCTATGCGCATCAAGGCCAGACAGAACGCTTTCGCACACTGCTCATTAAAACCGCCCATTGAGCCGGAAGTATCTACGCAGACAATAAACGGTCCACGCGGTTGTTCGTCGTAATCTTTATGTACCACCGGGCGTTCGATCACTTTTTCACGCCATGATTCACCGTGCAGACGATAGGTGAGCAACTGTTTTTCCACCAGCCGACGATAAAATTCATATTCCAGTTCAGTGATGCCCAGTGTCGCCAGTTCTGGCGGCAGAAGGCGTAAAATATCATCGCTTTGTTGCAGGCCATCCACCTGCTCAGGAACGGTTGCCGGTTCGCGCACCATAGTGCGGAAGGTTTCCATCTGCGCATCGTTGCGGGGTATTGATTTGGCCTCCCGCGAACGTCCCAGCTGTTCCGCCAGACGTTTCAGTTCCGGCTGTTCGTTAAGAAATTCCCCGTATTTCACAATCAACTGATAGTCGCCGCGTTTAAGCTGACCGGCGCTCATATCCCACAGACGACCGGCTGCGGTGTTGTTATCTGCCAGAACTGGTTCGAGCTGTCCGCTTAATGTCATGCGTTCCTGAACTTCGCTCAACAGTTGTTCGCGTTCTTCTTCTAATAACTGCTGATTCAGGGTCGTCGCTTGCACAATCAGGCTTAAGCGCCAACGCTGGAGAAAAAGCGTATGCAATGACGGAGTGATAGTGCTGTTAGCATCAACCAGCTGTCGGGCTTGTTCGGCCCACGGGGAATTCAGACGATGCAGTAAGTCCAGAATCTGCGGTAGCTGCACAATAAACTGCGGCGTGGAGAGAAGCTGGCTTTGCTGATAGCACATGACCTCTTCAGTGAGTTCCGGCGGGACACGCGTATCTTTCAGACGGCTATGCAGCACCTCACGCCAGCGGGGAATATCATCGGTGATTGCCGCCTTGAGGCGCGGGAATTTTTCAAAGAATACCACCAGCTGCGGTGAGGCCAGCAGCGCGATGATCATCTCTTCGATCAATCCCTCTTCGCTGACGGCCAGCATCACATTGAGCGTATCCAGTGTTAGCATTGTTGCGCCTGGCGAATCTGGGCGCCGACATCCTGTAGGCTGGCTTCAATGCGACCTAACCAGTCGCCAGGGATAAACAGACATTTTTGCTGTTCGCTGAATAAAACATGTTGCTTACGCCAGTCGCTTTCAAGCTCCTCCAGTTGTTGTTTTATTTCACCTGGCAGACCTTCAGCCGATGAACCGGGGAGCGTCAGCATACTGCCTTGTAAACTTACATCGCGTACAACCAGATGTTGGGCGCTATCAACTTCCAGATTCAGTTTCTGGGCAAAGCCGATACCGTTCAGTTTGCCACGAATTTCACCACCTTTGCTCAGCCACTGTTCCAGCGCGCTACGCTCAAAGGAGATATGAACTACTTCCATATCATGCAGTTTTAACGGTTTTTGCAGCAGCAGAGTCAGATTGGAAGCAGTAACGTTGACAGGAAGCTGATACTGCTGACGACGGCTGAAAATGCCGCCCAGACGAATTACCGTTAAGGCTGTTTTATCACTTTGTTGCTGCTGGAGTTGCAGACGACGTTGCACAATAGCGCCCAGGCGGGTCAACATCCCTTGCTGTTGCCAGGCATGACCGGTCATCAATAAATCAATTTGTTGTTGAATCAAATTCAGGCTTTGCGCGTCATACCACAGGCAATCTTTCAGCAAGATAAGATCAACCGGGGCAACAGCACTGCGACCACTAAAAAAAGCGCTGGCCTGCAATAAGCGGATCGCTTTTTTCCAGCGACGATCGGAGACGTAAGGCGCATCCGGTAATTTATCCAGTTGCTGGCGCAGCATAAAAATCAGCTCAAATACATGATCGGGCAGCGTAATTTCACTAATCTCTTTCTGCCAGCGTTCATATTCTTCATCAGTGACCTGCAAGGCGGCAGGAACCGGATTGTTATTTTCATCTTGTTGGCTGGTCAGCATGGAGCGGAAATTCGCTTTATCCTGCACTTTATCTAACCACAGACGAATCAGCATGCGGTCATATAACGCTTCCAGACTGCTGTCTGCTTCCGGCAGCTCGTTGGAGGCCGCCACGAGCAAGCGCATCGGGATTTTTTCGACATGAGCACCGTTACGGAATTGACGTTCGTTAATAGCGGTTAGCAGGGTATTAAGAATTGCCGGGCCAGCTTTCCAGATTTCATCCAGAAAGACGATTTCTGCTTCCGGCAGGTAACCGCTGGTTAAGCGTTCATAGCGTCCCTCATCTTTTAACGCCTGAATGGAAAGGGGGCCAAAAACTTCTTCCGGGGTGGAGAAGCGGGTCATCAGATATTCAAAATCGCGCGCATTCTGGAAGGCGAATTTTAAGCGACGGGCGATCAGACTTTTAGCAATACCTGGGGGGCCAAGCAGGAACACGCTTTCACCACTTAATGCCGCTAACAAACACAGGCGGATGGCGTGGCTACGTTCATAAAGCCCCTTTTCCAGCGCGCTGCTCAGGCGGGAAATTCTTTCCGCTAATAAATGAGGGTGAGCCATAATAAAGTGGCGTCCTTTCGTCAAAAGTTCTGCGTAAATTGCGAGTATAGACGTTTCTTGCTGGTGGCAAAAATAGTCTCAAAGAAGGGATATTTTTCTTTGAGCCAGGTTAATGTGGCCGCATTTAGGAGTACGATTTTGCCGTTAATCGTGCATACTGAGCGCTTTTTTGTGGGCCAAGGGACTACGCACACATTTCATATTTCAACGAAAGACTAGTCTATGAGCACTGATAATAAGCAATCGTTGCCCGCGATAACCCTCGCGGCGATTGGAGTTGTCTACGGCGATATTGGTACCAGCCCGTTATATACACTTCGTGAATGTTTGTCCGGCCAGTTTGGTTTTGGCGTTGAACGCGATGCCGTGTTTGGCTTTTTATCGCTGATCTTCTGGCTGCTAATCTTTGTGGTTTCCATCAAATACCTTACCTTCGTGATGCGCGCGGATAACGCCGGTGAAGGGGGGATCCTGACGTTGATGTCGCTTGCCGGGCGTAATACGTCGGCGCGAACCACATCAATGCTGGTGATTATGGGGCTAATCGGTGGCAGCTTTTTCTATGGCGAAGTCGTCATAACACCCGCCATTTCGGTGATGTCTGCCATTGAAGGTCTGGAAATCGTCGCCCCGCAACTGGATACCTGGATAGTTCCCCTCTCAATCATCGTTCTTACTTTACTGTTTATGATTCAAAAACATGGCACTGCTATGGTCGGTAAGCTGTTTGCGCCGATCATGCTGACCTGGTTTTTGATTCTGGCAGGGTTGGGGTTACGTAGCATTATTGCTAACCCGGAAGTGCTGCATGCGCTGAATCCGATGTGGGCAGTGCATTTCTTCCTTGAATACAAAACGGTTTCTTTTATTGCATTAGGGGCAGTTGTGCTGTCGATTACCGGAGTCGAGGCACTGTATGCCGATATGGGGCATTTTGGTAAGTTCCCGATTCGCCTGGCGTGGTTCACTGTCGTCTTGCCTTCCTTAACCCTTAACTACTTCGGCCAGGGAGCGCTGTTGTTAAAGAACCCGGAAGCGATTAAGAACCCGTTCTTCCTGTTAGCACCGGATTGGGCGCTAATCCCGCTGCTGATCATCGCTGCACTGGCAACGGTGATTGCCTCGCAGGCAGTTATCTCTGGCGTTTTCTCATTGACGCGTCAGGCGGTACGTCTGGGATATCTTTCGCCGATGCGTATCATTCACACCTCCGAAAGGGAGTCAGGGCAAATCTATATTCCGTTTGTGAACTGGATGCTCTATGTCGCGGTCGTGATTGTGATTGTCAGCTTTGAGCACTCCAGTAACCTGGCGGCGGCGTATGGGATTGCGGTGACCGGAACGATGGTACTGACGTCTATTCTTTCGACTACCGTGGCGCGTCAGAACTGGCACTGGAATAAGTATTTTGTTGCGCTGATCCTGATAGCCTTCCTTTGTGTCGATATTCCATTGTTCACCGCTAACCTCGATAAACTGCTCTCCGGCGGCTGGTTGCCATTGAGCCTCGGTACGGTGATGTTTATCGTGATGACCACCTGGAAGAGCGAGCGTTTCCGCCTGCTGCGACGGATGCATGAACATGGTAATTCTCTGGAAGCGATGATTGCTTCGCTGGAGAAATCACCGCCCGTTCGCGTTCCCGGAACCGCGGTGTACATGTCGCGTGCAATCAACGTCATTCCCTTTGCGCTGATGCATAACCTGAAACATAACAAGGTATTGCATGAGCGGGTGATTCTGTTAACTCTGCGTACCGAAGACGCGCCATATGTCCATAACGTCCGTCGGGTACAGATTGAACAACTGTCGCCCACTTTCTGGCGCGTGGTGGCAAGTTACGGCTGGCGGGAAACGCCAAACGTGGAAGAAGTCTTCCACCGCTGTGGCCTGGAAGGGTTAAGTTGCCGGATGATGGAAACCTCCTTCTTTATGTCCCATGAGTCGTTGATCCTCGGCAAACGGCCGTGGTACTTACGTTTGCGTGGCAAACTGTACTTGCTGTTGCAGCGTAATGCACTGCGTGCACCAGATCAGTTTGAAATCCCACCAAACAGGGTTATTGAACTAGGTACTCAGGTCGAAATCTAACGCCAGACGCCTCCTTTCTCCATAAAGGGGGCGTTTTTATTTTTCATGCTTAATCACGATGTAAAACGTTTCGATGTTGATCACATTTCAGTAACGTTGCGATGGTTTTCTCTGTTCAGTCAGGATTAAACTGCTGGTCAGCGAAACGTTTCGCTGATGGAGAAAAAAATGAAAAAAGGCACCGTTCTTAATTCTGATATTTCGTCGGTGATCTCCCGTCTGGGGCATACCGATACGCTGGTGGTGTGTGATGCTGGTTTACCCATCCCAAAAAGTACAACGCGTATCGATGTGGCATTAACCCAGGGCGTACCTTCTTTTATGCAGGTACTGGGAGTTGTTACGAGTGAAATGCAGGTTGAGGCAGCCATTATCGCGGAAGAGATCAAACAACATAATCCGCAACTCCACGAAACGTTGCTCACTCACCTTGAGCAGCTGCAACAACACCAGGGAAACACCATTGATATTCGTTACACCACGCATGAACAATTCAAACAACTAACCGCAGAAAGTCAGGCGGTAATTCGCAGCGGAGAATGTTCTCCGTATGCGAATATCATTCTCTGTGCTGGCGTGACGTTCTGAGGTCGTCATGGAAGCATTACTACAGCTTAAAGGCATTGATAAAGCCTTTCCGGGCGTAAAAGCCCTCTCGGGCGCCGCGTTAAATGTCTATCCGGGCCGCGTAATGGCGCTGGTAGGCGAAAACGGCGCGGGTAAATCCACCATGATGAAAGTGCTTACCGGTATCTATACTCGCGATGCCGGTACGCTTTTATGGCTGGGGAAAGAAACGACATTTACCGGGCCGAAATCTTCCCAGGAAGCCGGGATTGGGATTATCCACCAGGAGCTGAACCTGATCCCGCAGTTGACCATTGCCGAAAACATTTTCCTCGGTCGTGAGTTTGTTAATCGCTTTGGCAAAATTGACTGGAAAACCATGTATGCCGAAGCGGATAAATTGCTGGCTAAACTTAACCTGCGCTTTAAAAGCGACAAGCTGGTGGGAGATCTTTCCATCGGTGACCAGCAAATGGTTGAAATCGCCAAAGTGCTGAGCTTTGAGTCGAAAGTCATCATTATGGATGAACCGACAGATGCGCTGACTGATACCGAAACCGAATCCCTGTTCCGCGTCATTCGCGAGCTGAAATCGCAAGGGCGCGGCATTGTCTATATCTCCCACCGCATGAAAGAAATCTTCGAGATTTGCGATGACGTTACCATTTTTCGTGACGGGCAATTTATTGCCGAGCGTGAAGTGGCATCACTGACCGAAGATTCGCTGATTGAGATGATGGTGGGCCGCAAGCTGGAAGAGCAGTATCCACACCTGGACAAAGCGCCGGGAGATATCCGCCTGAAAGTCGATAATCTCTGCGGACCTGGTGTTAACAACGTCTCTTTTACCCTACGCAATGGCGAAATCCTTGGCGTCTCTGGTTTAATGGGCGCGGGGCGTACCGAATTAATGAAAGTGCTCTATGGCGCACTGCCGCGCACCAGCGGTTATGTCACGCTGGATGGGCATGAAGTTATTACTCGTTCACCGCAGGATGGCCTGGCAAACGGCATTGTGTATATCTCTGAAGACCGTAAACGCGACGGTTTAGTACTGGGCATGTCAGTAAAAGAAAATATGTCGCTGACTGCGCTGCGCTACTTCAGCCGTACTGGCGGCAGTTTGAAGCATGCCGATGAACAACAGGCAGTGAGTGATTTTATTCGCCTGTTCAATGTGAAAACGCCGTCAATGGAACAGGCAATTGGCCTGCTCTCCGGTGGCAATCAGCAAAAAGTGGCGATTGCCCGCGGTCTGATGACGCGCCCGAAAGTACTTATCCTTGATGAACCTACCCGTGGTGTAGATGTCGGCGCGAAAAAAGAGATCTATCAACTGATCAACCAGTTCAAAGCCGATGGCTTGAGCATCATTCTGGTGTCATCAGAGATGCCAGAAGTATTAGGCATGAGCGATCGCATCATCGTCATGCATGAAGGGCATCTCAGCGGGGAATTTACTCGTGAGCAAGCCACCCAGGAAGTGTTAATGGCTGCCGCTGTGGGCAAGCTTAATCGCGTGAATCAGGAGTAAAAAAATGACAACCCAGACTGTTTCTGGTCGCCGTTATTTCACGAAAGCGTGGCTGATGGAGCAGAAATCGCTTATCGCTCTGCTGGTGCTGATCGCGATTGTCTCGACGTTAAGCCCGAACTTTTTCACCATCAATAACTTATTCAATATTCTCCAGCAAACCTCGGTGAACGCCATTATGGCGGTCGGCATGACGCTGGTGATCCTGACGTCGGGCATCGACCTGTCCGTCGGTTCTCTGTTGGCGCTGACTGGCGCAGTTGCTGCGTCTATCGTCGGCATTGAAGTCAATGCGCTGGTGGCTGTCGCTGCCGCACTGGCATTAGGTGCCGCAATTGGTGCGGTAACAGGGGTGATTGTGGCGAAAGGCCGCGTCCAGGCGTTTATCGCTACCCTCGTGATGATGTTATTGCTGCGCGGCGTGACTATGGTTTATACCAACGGTAGCCCAGTGAATACCGGCTTTACTGAGAACGCCGATCTGTTTGGCTGGTTTGGTATTGGTCGTCCGCTGGGCGTACCGACGCCAGTCTGGATCATGGGGATTGTCTTCCTCGCGGCCTGGTACATGCTGCATCACACGCGTCTGGGGCGTTACATCTACGCGCTGGGCGGCAACGAAGCGGCAACGCGTCTTTCTGGTATCAACGTCAATAAAATCAAAATCATCGTCTATTCTCTTTGTGGTCTGCTGGCATCGCTGGCCGGGATCATTGAAGTGGCGCGCCTCTCCTCCGCACAACCCACGGCGGGGACTGGCTATGAGCTGGATGCTATTGCGGCGGTGGTTCTGGGCGGTACGAGTCTGGCGGGCGGAAAAGGTCGCATTGTTGGGACGTTGATCGGCGCATTAATTCTTGGCTTCCTTAATAATGGATTGAATTTGTTAGGTGTTTCCTCCTATTACCAGATGATCGTCAAAGCTGTGGTGATTTTGCTGGCGGTGCTGGTAGACAACAAAAAGCAGTAATAACGACTACAGGACATCTTGAATATGAACATGAAAAAACTGGCTACCCTGGTTTCTGCTGTTGCGCTAAGCGCCACCGTTAGTGCGAATGCAATGGCAAAAGACACCATTGCGCTGGTGGTTTCCACACTCAATAACCCGTTCTTTGTATCGCTGAAAGATGGCGCGCAGAAAGAGGCGGATAAACTCGGCTATAACCTGGTGGTGCTGGATTCCCAGAACAACCCGGCGAAAGAGCTGGCGAACGTGCAGGACTTAACCGTTCGCGGCACCAAAATTCTGCTGATTAACCCGACCGACTCCGATGCGGTGGGTAACGCCGTGAAGATGGCAAACCAGGCTAACATCCCGGTTATCACCCTTGACCGTCAGGCCACGAAAGGCGAAGTGGTGAGCCACATTGCTTCTGATAACGTACTGGGCGGCAAAATCGCCGGTGATTACATCGCGAAGAAAGCGGGCGAAGGTGCCAAAGTTATCGAGCTGCAAGGCATTGCTGGTACATCCGCAGCCCGTGAACGTGGTGAAGGCTTCCAGCAGGCTGTTGCTGCTCACAAATTTAACGTCCTTGCCAGCCAGCCGGCAGACTTCGACCGTACCAAAGGTTTGAACGTAATGCAGAACCTGTTGACCGCTCATCCGGATGTGCAGGCAGTGTTCGCGCAGAATGATGAAATGGCGCTGGGCGCACTGCGTGCGCTGCAAACTGCTGGTAAATCGGATGTGATGGTCGTCGGATTTGACGGTACACCTGATGGCGAAAAAGCAGTAAATGATGGCAAACTGGCAGCGACTATCGCTCAGTTACCCGATCAGATTGGCGCGAAAGGTGTCGAAACCGCGGACAAAGTTCTGAAAGGCGAAAAAGTTCAGGCGAAATATCCGGTTGATCTGAAACTGGTTGTTAAGCAGTAGTCTTAGTCAGGTTTTATAACCTGATAGTGGCATCAATACGTCATCGACAGATGAACGTGTAATATAAAGAAAAGCAGGGCACGCGCCACCCTAACCCGGTGGCGCATTTTATGGACATCCCGAATATGCAAAACGCAGGCAGCCTCGTTGTTCTTGGCAGCATTAATGCTGACCATATCCTTAATCTTCAATCTTTTCCTACTCCAGGCGAAACCGTAACCGGTAACCACTATCAAGTCGCATTTGGCGGCAAAGGCGCGAATCAGGCGGTGGCAGCAGGGCGTAGCGGTGCGAATATCGCGTTTATAGCCTGCACGGGCGATGACAGTATTGGAGAGAGCGTACGTCAGCAGCTCGCTACTGATAACATTGATATTTCTCCGGTCAGCGTGATCAAAGGCGAA
Organism: Escherichia sp. E2586; assembly: GCF_005781105.1. NCBI lineage: Bacteria > Pseudomonadati > Pseudomonadota > Gammaproteobacteria > Enterobacterales > Enterobacteriaceae > Escherichia > Escherichia sp. E2586. The sequence continues at coordinate 4,036 of NZ_VATN01000001.1, read as the reverse complement.
TCAACAGGTGTGGCGCTGATTTTTGTTAATGGCGAAGGTGAGAATGTCATTGGTATTCATGCCGGCGCTAATGCTGCCCTTTCCCCGGTGCTGGTGGAAGCGCAACGCGAGCGTATTGCGAATGCCTCAGCATTATTAATGCAGCTGGAATCACCACTCGAAAGTGTGATGGCAGCAGCGAAAATTGCCCATCAAAATAAGACTATCGTTGCGCTTAACCCTGCCCCGGCTCGCGAACTTCCTGACGAACTGTTGGCGCTGGTGGACATTATTACGCCAAACGAAACGGAAGCAGAAAAGCTCACCGGTATTCGTGTTGAAAATGATGAAGATGCGGCGAAGGCGGCGCAGGTACTGCATGAAAAAGGTATCCGTACTGTACTGATTACTTTAGGAAGTCGTGGTGTATGGGCTAGCGTGAATGGTGAAGGTCAGCGCGTTCCTGGATTCCGGGTGCAGGCTGTCGATACCATTGCTGCCGGAGATACCTTTAACGGCGCGTTAATCACGGCGTTGCTGGAAGAAAAACCATTGCCAGAGGCGATTCGTTTTGCCCATGCCGCCGCTGCGATTGCCGTAACACGTAAAGGCGCACAACCTTCCGTACCGTGGCGTGAAGAGATCGACGCATTTTTAGACAGGCAGAGGTGACGCTTGGCTACAATGAAAGATGTTGCCCGCCTGGCGGGCGTTTCTACCTCAACAGTTTCTCACGTCATCAATAAAGATCGCTTCGTCAGTGAAGCGATTACCGCCAAAGTTGAAGCGGCGATTAAAGAACTCAATTACGCGCCATCAGCTCTGGCGCGTAGCCTCAAACTCAATCAAACACATACCATTGGCATGTTGATCACTGCCAGTACCAATCCTTTCTATTCAGAACTGGTGCGTGGTGTTGAACGCAGCTGCTTCGAGCGCGGTTATAGTCTTGTCCTTTGTAATACCGAAGGCGATGAGCAGCGAATGAATCGTAATCTGGAAACGTTGATGCAAAAGCGTGTTGATGGCTTGCTGTTACTGTGCACCGAAACGCATCAGCCTTCGCGTGAAATCATGCAACGTTATCCGACAGTGCCAACCGTGATGATGGACTGGGCGCCGTTCGATGGCGACAGCGATCTTATTCAGGATAACTCGTTGCTGGGAGGCGATTTAGCGACGCAATATCTGATCGACAAAGGTTATACTCGTATCGCCTGTATTACCGGACCTCTGGATAAAACGCCTGCACGTTTGCGACTGGAAGGTTATCGGGCGGCGATGAAACGTGCTGGCCTCGACATTCCTGATGGCTATGAAGTGACTGGCGATTTTGAATTTAACGGCGGGTTTGACGCTATGCGACAGCTGTTATCACATTCGCTGCGTCCTCAGGCGGTCTTTACCGGAAATGACGCAATGGCAGTGGGTGTTTACCAGGCGTTGTACCAGGCTGGATTGCATGTCCCGCAGGATATCGCGGTGATTGGTTATGACGATATTGAACTGGCACGTTATATGACACCACCGCTCACTACTATCCATCAACCGAAAGATGAATTGGGAGAGCTGGCGATTGATGTACTCATCCACCGAATGGCGCAGCCAACCTTACAGCAACAACGATTACAACTTACTCCGATTCTGATGGCGCGCGGCTCGGCTTAGATTTTTGCTGGCGTTTAATCAAATTATTACCATCAGTTGCCTTCAGGAGCATGAACATCGCTGCTGAAGCAACCGTAATCATCCCCATCGTAATAAACGTATAGTGGAATTGTTCAACAATCGTCGTACCTTCCATCCCTTCGTAAACGCGAAGAACGGCTGCGCTAACGGCTACACCTAAACTGATCGACAACTGTTGCGTGACAGCCAGAACGCTATTACCACTGCTGGCGTTGTCATCGGTCAGATCGGCAAGTGTTATGGTATTCATCGCGGTAAATTGCGTCGACATCGCCATCCCTAAAATAAACAACGGCAAAATTAGCATCCAGATCGCCATTGCCGGAGATTGCAATGAGAACTGGGCGATCATCAAACCAATAATCACCGTAATTCCCACTAACGTATGGCGATAGCCCAGACGCCGTAAAACCTGCGTAACCATCGATTTCGCAATAATGGAGCCTAACGCTATCGGTGCCATCATGCAGCCAGCAATAAACGCCTGATAACCAAATCCTACCTGTAACATCAATGGCATAAGGAACGGTACACAGCCGGTCCCCAGACGGGTTGCAATATTGCCTACGATACCGATCGAGAAAGTGCGGGTTTTAAATAAATTTAATGAAATTAATGGGTTTGGCGTTCGTCGCGCATGGAGGATATAGAGAAGCAGTAACACTATGCTGGCCACAATGACCGTCAAGGCTATCCAGGTTTCAACAATTTTCTCACCAAACAGCTCTATTCCACTTGAGAAGAGCACAAGGCTAAGACCAAACAGTAAGAAACCAGTGATATCAAATTTTCGACGTGCTGTGGTGAAGTTGGGCATATGTTTGCAAGCGTAAAGAAGTCCCGCAATACCAATGGGAATATTGATTAAAAAGATCCAGTGCCATGTCGCCCACGTGACTAACATGCCCCCAAGAACGGGCCCTAAAATCGGCCCTACCAGACCCGGCATGGCGACAAAATTCAGTACCGGGAGGAGTTCATTGCGTGGGTATGCGCGTAGTAACGCCAGGCGAGCAACCGGCATCATCATTGCGCCGCCTATCCCCTGAATAACACGGAAGACAACCAGTTGTGGCAGCGAGTTTGAGAGTGCGCAGGCCAGAGAACCCAACGTGAACAAGCTAACGGCAATGGTAAAAACGCGGCGTGTGCCGAAGCGATCGGCCAGCCATCCGCTGACCGGAATAAGCATCGCCACCGTCAGCGTGTAACTGATGATGGCCGATTGCATAGCGAGGGGGGAGCGATTAAGACTATGAGCGATATCGGGTAGGGCTGTATTCAGGATAGTGGCATCAAGTGCCTGCATGAAGAAAGCCATCGCCGCAATCCATGGCAAACCAGCCATACTGCGCTTCTTTTTCTCGCTCATTCAATGTCCCTTTGTCTGGTTATCACTTATCCGGAGTGTGTAGTAGCGCCTGACAAGCCTTAAATGCCGCGTTGCCATCGCTTTGGATAATCGCATCGACGATCGCCTGGTGCAGATCCAGCTTTATCACGGTGTCACTGGTTATTGACGTGAAGTAAGTGTGATAAACCGAATGGAATAGCGAGGCGAAAGAGGTCAAAAACGGATTGGCGCTCATTTCATAGATGTGCTCATGCCAGGCCATATCGACCTCAACCCAACGTTCTCGGCGAAAGTTATCTTTTAATGCGACCATTTCGGCCATTAGCGTGTTGAGATGCGCCTTCTGTTCTGCTGTTCCTACCGTTGCAGCCAGTAAACAGGCTTGCGGCTCCAGACAGATACGCATAACCAAAAAGTGATCAATGACCTGATGAAAGTTCTCTTCTGTCATCCACCAGGTGAGTAATTCCTGATCAAGAAAGTTCCAGTTGGATTGTGGCATGACCCGAGTACCAATTCGTGGGCGCGGTAAAACCATCCCCTTTGCCGTTAACGTCTTGACCGCTTCGCGTACCGCAGTACGACTCACGCCAAATTGCTCACCCAGTTCAATTTCACCCGGCAAAATGGTGCCAGGTGCGTATTCACCTTTTAAGATTCGTTGTGCCAGCTTCTCAGCCAGAACATATGAAAGGTTTTTCTGTGCAGCTAACTGTTGTGCGCTTAAAGGCATTACTTATCTTCCTTTTTCTTTTTATTCCTCTTTAGTATGCCACCAGGAAGTGTGATTGCGGTTGCAAAAACGGCAAATTGCTTGTTTTATGGCACGCTTACAGGTGTTTTGCTGAAAAAACGCGCATTCGGAAAATTATTTTAAATTTCCTCTTGTCAGGCCGGAATAACTCCCTATAATGCGCCACCACTGACACGGAACAACGGCAAACACGCCGCCGGGTCAGCGGGATTCTCCTGAGAACCTCAACAGAGAAAAGCAAAAAAAATGCTTGACTCTGT